>JBFKNN010000006.1:0-45532 GCA_041629335.1 Burkholderiales bacterium
GCGCGCGCGATCGAGCGCGCCGCGAAGGAGGTGGCGGCATGAGCTACCTGACGAGGGGCCCCCGCAGGGGGATCGGCAGCAAAGCGAATGGCGCCAGCCGCCGACAGGATGAATGCGCCGTCACGACACCGGTGGCGGAGGCGGCAGATATGGACGCGGGAACCCGTGAAAAACCCGCATTGCCCGGCCGCCGCCGCTTCATGGTCGGCGCCGCGGGCCTCACGTTCGGCGTGGCATTTGCACCGGTGCTCACGAAGCTCGCGGGCAGGGAAGCGCACGCGGCCGCGGCCAAGTCCGTCACCGTCAATCCATGGGTTACGCTCGCCACCGACGGCACCGTCACCATCATGTCGCCTGCGGCGGAGATGGGGCAGGGCTCGCTCACGTCGCTCCCGCTCATCATCGCCGACGAGATGGACGCCGACTGGAGCCGCGTCAGGATCGTGCCGGCGCCACCCAACGACAAGATCTACGGCAATCCACGCTTCGGCGGTCTGATGTACACCGCCGGCAGCGCGGCGGTGACCGGGTACTTCACGCCGCTGCGCCAGTTTGGCGCGCAGGTGCGCTATGTGATCGTGGAGAATGCCGCGCGCCACTGGGGCGTGCCGATGGCCGAACTCACCACCGAACCCAACGTCGTCGTGCACCAGAAGACCGGCCGCAGGCTCACCTACGGCGAGATTGCGGCGTTCGCGAAGATACCGGAGAAGGCCCCCCAGATCGAACTGATGCCGCTTGCCCGAGCCTCGGAATTCCGGCTGATCGGCAAGGACACCGGCCGCATAGATGTGCCGGGCAAGGTGAAGGGCGAGGCCCAGTACAGCATCGACGTGCAGGTGCCGGGCATGATCTACGGCGCGATCCTGCGCGAGCCGATGGAAGGCGCTGCGCCGGAAAGGATCGACGACTCGGCCGCGCGCGCAATCGAGGGCGTGCTGAAGATCGTGCCGCTCGAGTACGGCGTCGGCGTGCTGGCCGATTCGCCCTGGGCCGCATTCAAGGCCAAGAGCGCGCTCAAGGTCACCTGGAGCCGCAAGGCGAAGGGCTGGGGCTTCTCCAACGACAAGGGCTACGAGACGTTCGCGGCGGTGGCGCGCGACCTCAAGCAAAAGGGCGTCGCGTGGGAGTCCAAGGGCGACCCGCTCGGCAGGATGGAGAAGGCGGCGGCGATCTTCGAGCAGGAATACCGCGCCGATTATGCGTACCACGCGCAAATGGAGCCGCTCAACTCGGTGTGCGCGGTGTCGCCGTCGGGCGATGCGGCGGAAATCTGGTGCGGCACCCAGAGCCAGACCGTCGCGGTGACTGCGGTGGCAAACGCGCTCGGCATCCCCGAGAGCCGCGTCAAATTGAACGACATGCTGCTCGGCGGCGGCTTCGGCCGGCGCGGCAACCGCGACGTCGAGTTCATCGTCGACTCTGCGCTGATGTCCAAAGCCGCGGGCCGGCCGGTGAAAGTGATGTGGACGCGCGAGGATGACGTGCACAACGGCCGCTTCCGTCCGCTCTACGTCAATCGCATCCGCGCGGGGCTGGACGCGAGCGGCAGGATCATCGCCTGGCACCACCGCGTGGTGAGCGATGAAGTGCTCGCGTTCATGGACCCCGTGCGCTTCAAGACGTCCAAGGGCCGCGACAACATCGCGATGCGCGGCACCGAGCTGCCGATGTACGACCTCCCGGACCGCATCGCCGAGGGTCTGCAGCAGAAGACCGGCATGCGCACGGCCCCGCTGCGCGCGATAGGGGTGGGGCAGAACTGCTTCGCCAACGAGGTCTTCATCGACGAGCTCGCTGAGCGCCTGAAGAAGGACCCGGTCGCGTACCGGCTGGAGCTCCTGAAGAACTCTCCGCGCGCGCAGCACGTCGTGCGCGAGGCGGCGAAGATGGCCGACTGGGGCCGCAGGCGCGACGGGCGCGCCCTGGGCTTCGCCTACATCGACTACTCCGGCACGCAACTCGCGGGCGTGGCCGAGATTTCGATCAACAAGGGCACCGGCGAGATCGAGGTCCACGAATTCTGGTGCACCATAGACTGCGGCATCGCCGTGCAGCCGGACAACGTGGTGGCGCAGACCGAGGGCTCGATCGTCTACGGCCTGGGCCTCGCGTTGATGGAGAGAATCACGATCGAGAACGGCGCGGTCAAGCAGTCGAACTTCTACGACTACCACGTTCCGCGCCAGAAGGACCTGCCGCGGCTCCACATCAAGCTTATCCAGACGCCCAACCACCCGACGGGGGCGGGGCAGATGGCGACGCCGCTGGTCGCGCCCGCCATTTCAAACGCGGTGTATCAGTTGACCAAAGTGCGGCTGCGCCAGCAGCCGATGCTGGCAGATCGCGTGAAACAGGCTATAGTGCAGCAAAGCAGCAGAATCGCGTAGGCGAGAATCAGGGAGAATCAAGGCAGGTGTCGCACAGCGCCGCGCGCCTCCGGGCGCGCGGCGTTTCTTTTGCGCTGCGCGCTGGTCAACGTCCGGCCGCACAGATCGCCAGGAATCGCCGGCAGTGCGTGATATTGCCAACTCTTCGTGTTCAATGTTCCGTGTCAGCTGCGGCTAGGTCTGGTTCCGCGGCGATAGCAGTCGCGCTGCTGCTCACCGCAGTACCGGTGCTGTCTGAGGATTCTGCCGAGGCCCGCGACATGCGGCTCGTCTCGCACTACGGCATGTCGGGCCGCAGTGCCTACCAGCCGGTGATCCACGAGAATGGCGGGCGCTTCATCGCCTACGTCGGCCACCACGCGGGCAGCGCCGTGAATCCGCTGACCGGCGCATCCGAGCCGAACGGCACTTCCCTGATCGACGTCACCGTACCCGGCAGCCCGAGGCTCCTGCACCATATCCCCGGCGAGCCGGGCGGTGGCGCGCAGATGGTGCGCGTATGCAGCGGCCGCGATCTGCCGCGTGCGGACCGCGGCAGGGTCTATCTGCTGCGCACTTACGGCCATGCGGCGCACGAGGTCTGGGACGTGACGCTCCCCGCCCGTCCCGCGCGCGTTGGCGTCGTCGCCGACGGCCTGAACGGCACCCACAAGAGCTGGTGGGAGTGCGAGACCGGCATCGCCTACCTCGTGTCGGGCGCGCCCGGCTGGCGCACTTCGCGCATGACGCAGATCTTCGACCTCGGCAATCCGCAGAAACCCGTTTTCATCCGCAACTTCGGCCTGCCGGGGCAGGAGCCCGGCGCGAGCGGTCCGGTGCCCACGGGACTGCACGGCCCGATCTCGACCGGGCTCGCGGGCAACCGCGTCTACTTCGGCTACGGCACCAACAGCGGTGGCATCCTGCAGATCGTTGACCGCCACAAGCTGCTGAAGGGGCCGCGCGCACCGACGCGCAGCAACCTGCTGCATCCGCAGGTCGGCCGCTACGATCTTGGCCCGGACTACGGCGCGCACACGGCGTTCCCGGTGCCGGGGATGTATATCACCGATTCCGCGGGGCGCAAGCAGAAGCGCGATTTCGTCGTGGTGACGAACGAGGCGCTCGCCGACGGCTGCACTGGCCCGCGCCAGAAAGTGTGGATGATCGACGTCACCGACGAGGCGCGACCGGTCGTGGCGTCGACCTGGGCGCTCGACGACAGGCGCGGCAGTTTCTGCTCGCGTCCCGGGCGCGTCGGCGCGCATTCCTCGCACGAGAGCTTCACGCCCGTCTACTACCGCCGCATCATGTTCATCGCGCACTTCAACGCCGGCGTTCGTGCGATCGATATCCGCGATCCCCACCAGCCACGCGAGATTGCGTACTACGTGCCCGAGACCAACGGGCGCACACTGGCGACCAACAACGTCGAGGTCGACGGGCGCGGCTACATCTACATCGTCGACCGCGGCAGCCTTGGCATGCACATCCTCGAGTTGACGGGCGAAGCGAAGCGCGTGGCGGAGTTCCGCTAGGGCCGCTTGGGGACAGACCACTAAGGGGCTGGTATCGCCTTAGTGGTCTGTCCCCTGATTACGTTTACAATCGCGCCATGGCGAAAAAGAATCAGGCGCGGCGCCGCTGCGATGTCGTGCTGCTGGTGGACGAAGAGACGGGCGCGCGCCGCCGAGACGGGCGCTTCGTCCCTGACCGCAGCAGCATGGAGGAGGCGGTCCTCAAGTGCCTGCGCGCGCGTTACCGCGAGGTCCCGGTGGTTGCGTTTCATCCCGACATCGTGCCCACCATCGAGGCGCTGCGCCGCCTCGACCCGAAGATCGTGTTCAACCTCACCGAGTGGGTCGACGGCGACCGCACCATGGATGCCGCGATCGCCGGCATGCTCGACATGATGAAGCTGCCGTACACCGGAACCGGGCCGGACGGCATGCGGCTCGCGCGCGACAAAGCGCTCTCCAAGGAAGTGGTCGCCCGCCTCGGCATCGCGGTGCCGCGCCACTTCGTGATCGACCCGGGCGACCGCGTCGCCAGCTTCGGGCTGCCGTACCCGCTCATCGTCAAGCCGCGCTTCGGCGATGGTTCGGACGAGATCAACATCCGGTCGCTGGTAAAGAACGACCGTGAGCTGCGCTACCGCGTGCGCGTGCTGCGTTCGCGCGTCGACGAGCCGCTGGTGTGCGAGGAGTTCATCCCGGGGCGCGATCTCTACGTGGCGTTGCTCGGCAACACGCCGCAGGTGATGCAGCCGGTCGAGCTCGTGGTCGGCAGGAAGGGCGCGGCGGCGCCCCAGTTCGCGACCTACCGCCTGAAGAACGACGGCGCGTACCGCACCCGCTGGCGCGTCCGCTGGCACCGCAAGCGCATGGACGCGGAGGCGAGGCGGGAGGTCAACTCGGCGAGCCGGCGGATTTTCCACGCGCTGAAGCTGCGCGACTACGGGCGCATCGACTACCGGCTGACGCCGGACGGACGCCTCGTGTTCATTGAGGCGAACCCCAACCCGGACCTCCACCCGCACGCGATGGGCATCGACCTGTGTTTTGCTGGCGTGAAGCACCCGGACGCGATCCAGCGCATCGTCGAGGCGGCGCGGCGGCGGATGCGTGCCTGATCAGGCGTTGCCGCCGTCGAGCCTCAAGCCGCACTCCATGCACTTGCTGGCGAAATCGTTGTACGGATAGAGCGAGAGAAAGCGCTGCCCGGGCTTGCGGTAATGGAAGCGCTCCCCACACCGCGGGCACGGGAAACGCCGGATGAGGTAGCTCAGGAAGAACCCGGCCGCCGCCCAGAAGAAGAGGAACTGGTAGACGGGCAGCACCACCGCCTTCCCGCCCGGCGGCAGGACGGCGTAAACCAGGCCGACCACGATCACCGCAAGCCAGGGAAAATGGCAGGCGAGGCGCAGCATGCGCAAGGACCGCAGCCGCGACCTGATTTCCTCGGCGCTCAAATGTGTTTCGGTGCTCAATTAGGCCTCCGGCATGGCAGCCGCGCCCCGGCAGATGGCCCGCGCTACTTCGTCGCGATGAACACGAAGCGGTTCAGGCAGAAGAACCACTCGCCATCGGTGCCGCGCGCGCGCAGATCCTGCTCCCACGCTGCGACTTCGTCCGCTGGCACGCCGTACGCCAGTGCGGCTTTGCGCGTGCTGTCGAGAATCTCCGCGCCGAAGGCGGCCGGATCGTAGCGCGTCTCGACCAGCGGCAACGCCTGCGCATCAGTGAGCGTCAGCCCCGCGTTCAGGAACAGCCGGTGCAGCTCGCACGGCAGGTGCGCGTGCTCGAAGCGCGTCTCGCGCGCCGCCAGCATCCGGCGCATGCGCGCGCGGTCACCCGACTCCCAGGTGCACAAGTCCCAGTCCGAGTCCAGCACCGCAAGGCGGCCGCCCTTGCGCAACACCCGCACCGCCTCGCCGATCGCGCCAGCGACGTCGGGGACGTGGCAGTAAACCTGCGACGCGACCACGAAATCGACGCTGCCGTCGGGAAAATCGAGGCGCTCCGCGTCGCCCTCGCGAACCTCGACCGAGCCGGCGAGATCGAGCCGCGCGACCTGGGCGGCTGCCGACGCCACGGAGTCGGGGCTGCGGTCGATGGCGACGATGCGCCCGCCGGGCGCCACGTCGGCAGCGAGCTCGCACGCGAGGTAGCCGGGCCCGCAGCCGACGTCGAGACCCTGCTCGCCGGGACGCGGCGCGAGGATCGCGCGGAACCGCCGTCGCAGGTCGATCACCTGGGGCGTGGCGTAACGCCGCTCCAGCCCGGCGACCGCTTGGGCGTCGTAATCACGCATGCGCAATTGCCTCGCCCGGCGTGGCGCTCATGGCTTGAACACGACCGGCGCCAGCGTCTGCTGGTCGATCATGACGTTGATTACCGCGGGCTTGCCGCTCGCCAGCGCGCGTTGCAGCGCGCCCTCCAGATCGCCGGGCTTGCGCACCTGCTCGCCGTGGGCGCCGAACACGCGCGCCAGCGCGCCAAAGTCCGGATTCTGGTAGTCCACGGCGTAGAAGCGCCCGCCGTAATGCTCGTTCTGGAACGCGCGCTCGTTGCCGAGCCCCTGGTCGTTGAACACGACGCACACCACCGGAATCTTCTCGCGCATCGCGGTCTCGAGCTCGCCGATGTTGCACATCGCGCCCATGTCGCCCATGGCGCACAGCACCGGGCGGTCGGGGCGGGCGAGCTTCACGCCGAGGGCCATCGGCAGCGACGCGCCGACCGAGCCCCAGTCATCGATGTACATGTATGTCCGCGGCTCGTAGGTCTTGAAGTAGGTGCGCGCGTGCTTCGCGCCGTTGCCGGCGTCCGAGACGAGGATGCCGTTTTTCGGCAGCACCTTGCGGATCGTGTGCGCCACGAACTGGGACTGGATCGGTTCCGCGCCCGGCTTCACCGCCGCCTCGAGCTCGGCCTCGCACTCCGCCCGCACCTTCGCGGCGTCGACCCACGACCAGCGCTTGCCGGCTTTCGATGCGCGCTCTGCGAGGCCTGCAATGAAGCTCGCCGTCGAGCCGGTCACGCCGAGCGTCACCGGGAACACGAGGCCGATGTGGCCGGGCGCCGCGCAGTGGTGGATGAGCTTCGCGTTCTCGCTGAAGATGCCGTACCTGTAGAGCGTCGAGAACACGTCGAAGTGCGCGCCGATGGCGACGATGACGTCGGCCTTGGGCACCGTGCGGTTCGCGCTGGCCCAGCCGTTGCGGCCGAGCGGGCCGAGCGCCTGTGCATGTGAGGCGGGATACGCGTCGGACGAGTACTGCAGCGTGGTGACGGGGACTCCGGTGCGCTCGGCGAGCGCCTGCATTGCGCCCGTCGCCTCTTCGTTCAGCACGCCGCGTCCGACCACGAACACCGGCCGTTCGGCCCTGGCGAGCAGCGCGAACGCCTGGTCGAGCTGCCCGGGGTCGCATACCGGCGGCACCATGCTGCGGTAGGCCGCCGGCGCGACCGGCTCGGGTGCCACGTGCTCGAGCAAAATCTCGCTCGACGCCTCGATGTGAGCCGGGCCGCGCGGCTCGGCGAGCGCGACGCGGAACGCCTTGCGCACCGACTCCTGCACTTTGGCTGCGGTCGGGATGCTGTACGCCCACTTGGTGATCGGGCGCATGAACGGGACCTGGTCCATGTCCTGGCTCGCGTCGCGCTCGCGCATCATGCTCTCCTGCACGCCGCACACGCTGATGACCGGTATGAAGCCGCGGTACGCGGCGCCGACGGCGGTGACCAGGTTGGTCAGGCCCGGGCCCTCCGTCGCCGTGACCACCGAGGGGCGGCCGGAGGCGCGGGCGAACCCCAATGCCATGAACGCGGCGCCCTGCTCGTGGCGCGTGAGAACGAAGCGGATTTCCGGCGTCTCGCGCAGCGCGTCGATGACCGCCAGGTTCTGCGTGCCGGGGATGCCGAAGACGTGATCAATGCCTTCGCGCACCAGGCCGTCGACCAGGGCGCGTGCCGCCGTCGTTGTCTTGACCCGCGTGGGTTGGCCGGTGTCCATCCTTATTCTCCTATGACAAGTGTGCCCCGTCGGCCTGCGCTGCGTCGGCCATTCGATTCGGGTTGAGGGTCGAATCGGCGCCGCCCGAGAGGAAACCCAAGATTAACAGAGAACGCGCCGTCCGCCGCAGGGCAGGCGGGGCGCAGCGCTCAGTGCGAAGGGATCTCGCGCAGGCCGCTGCCCTCGAAGCGACGGCGGCACTGCGCGCAGAAGTATTGTCTGCGCTCGAGCAGCGCCTCGCCGTCCGCGCGCTGCCGCGTCCGCAGGCGGAGCCAGACTGCCGCGATGATGAAGCTCAGGCCGGCGTAGAGCCAGCCGCTGCCAGGCGGAGAGTAGAGGAATGCAAGCCCGAATCCCAGCGCCACCCACAGCAGGAGTTCGGTGGCGACGAAGCGGCCTGCCGAGAACGACTCGGGAACATCACGGTAGCGCAGGATGTTTCCGCAGAGAGGGCAGAGCTTCGCATCATGGACTGCGAACCACACAGGAATGTACTCCTGTACGACGTGTCCATATTGAGCTATCGATAGCCGCTTTTCAAGGGCTGTTCAGCGGGCCCTGCCGCGGCCGCAAGGGAGGGCAGCGCGGCGCACGCCGTGGTATGGTTGCCCCTTTCGCAAGTCACTGGAAGGGCTGAACAATGAAGATCGAAAAAGTGGGTCTGATGACCCCGGGCGACATGGGGCAGGCGGTCGCGATGCAGATCAAGGCGAACGGCTTCACCGTCTGCACCGCGCTGGAGAAGCGCAGCGACCGCAGCCGCGCGCTCGCCAAGGAGGCCGGATTGACCGACGTCGGCACGATTGCACGGCTCGTCGCCGAATGCGATGTCGTGCTCTCGGTCATGAACCCGGGGGCCGCGGTGGATTTCGCGCGCGACGCGGCCGAGGGCCTGCGCGCATGCGGCCGCAAGACGCTGATCGTCGACTGCAACGCGATCGCGCCGCCAACCGCGCACGAGATCGCCGGCATGATCGAGAAGGCGGGCGGGCGCTTTCTCGACGGCAGCATCATCGGCCCGCCGCCGCGCGGAAGCGCGAAGACCAATCTCTACGTGTCGGGTCCCGGCGCCGCGGACCTCACGCAGATCGCCGGTCCGCAGCTCGCGGTGCCGGTGGTAAGCGAGCGCATCGGCGATGCGAGCGCGATCAAGATGTGCTATGGCGCGCTCAACAAGGGCACGCAGGCACTGTGGCTGGAGGTGCTGATCGCCGCGCAGCAACTGGGCGTGGACGAGCTGCTGGAGAAGCAGCTGCGCGCCTCGCGCGGCGACCTCTACGACTGGGTGCTCTCCCAGCTTCCGATCATGCCGCCCAAGGCCTATCGCTGGGTGCCCGAGATGCTGGAGATCTCGAAGACGCTTGGGGCTGCGGGGATCACGCCCAAAGTATTTCAGGGCACGGCGGAGATCTACGAGTTCGTTGCGGGCACAGCGCTCGGCAAGGAATCGCCGGAGAAAAACCGCGAAGCCGGCCGGCAGGGCAAGGACGTCGTGCGGCTGCTGGCGCGGGAGCGCGACCGGTCGTAAAGCGGGGGCGGGCACGGAGCCCGATGCTGCGCTACTCCGTCTTGCGGGTGATCGGGGGGTGAGGAGCGCGGCCCGCCCGAAGCCCCTCAGCCGCCGCGTGCATTCCTGAGGTATGTCTTTGCGCTGCCCGACAGCAGGCGCGGCAGATGGGTATAGATGTAGCGCACGCCCTTGTCCAGGACCTCACGCACGTTTTCCGCCACCGCGGGCGTGCCGGGTGTGAGACCGGCCGCCACCATCTTGGCGAAGCTCGTGTTGATCGCGTCCGCGACCGCGGGCGCCTTGGGATTGCCCGGATGTCCCATCGACTGCGACAGATCAGATGGTCCGATGAAGAAGACGTCGATGCCGTCCACCTTCAGCAGCTCGTCAATGTTGTCGATCGCCGCCTGCTCCTCGAGCTGGATTGCGATCAGCGTCGCATCATTTGCGGCCTTGACGTAGTCCGCAAGCGTGCCGTGCGAGTCATAGACCGCTGCCCGGGTTCCGGCGGCGAGCCCGCGGCGCCCGGCGGGGTGGTACTTGACCGCGGCGATCACCTCGCCCGCGTCCGCCGCGGTGTTCACGTGCGGCACCTGCACGCCCATCACACCGCGGTCGAGCACCTGCAGGATGTGCTCGGGGCTCTTGGTCGCGGGCCGGGCGATTGCGGTGATGCCGCAGGCCTCCGCCGCCATCGCCATCAGCTCCACGCTTTCGAGCGTCAGCGTGCCGTGCTCGCAGTCGAGCAGCACCCAGTCGAAGCCCGCAGCCCCAACCATCTCGACGATCTGCGGCGACGGGATCATGACCGAGACGCCGAAGACCGGCTCGCCGGCACGCAGTTTTTCCTTCATCCGGTTCCGTTTCATCCTGCTTTCCCTGGTTGATCAGACATTGACTGACGGGCGTGCGTCACCGTGGTGGCGCCGGCAGCCGCTCATTGAAGAACCGCACCACCTCGTCCACGGTCGCGGGCGTCGTGCTGAACCGCTCCTGCAGACCGAGCGACCCCGAGCGCTGGAAGAACGCTTCGGTGGCGGCGGTGATCGTCGGCTCCAGGCCCAGCTGCCGCAGCACGTTCGCCACCTGCTTCATCTCGTGATAGCGGCGTGCGTGCGCGGTGGCGTGGCTGCGCACCCAGTTGCCGGCAGTTTTCTCGAACGGGTGGTTCGCCATGAGCTCGGTCACTTCGCGCCACAGGTCGTCGCGGATGCCCGCGCGCTCGCCGGCCACGAGGAATTCGACCAGCAGCGCCTCCAGCCCCTTTGAGAATACGCTGCGCAGCATCTTGAACATGGATGCCTTGCCGATGTCCTCGCTGTAAAACCTCACGTTGAGCCCCAGCTCGCCGGCAAGCTCCCGCGCCGCGCGCTCGCCGTGCGGGCCGCCGAGCAGGATTTCGGTTTTCGCCCCGGTCACGCCGACGGCGCCGAGCACGGCGCCCTCGACGAAAGCCGCCCCGGAGGGCGCGATGATGCGCTCGATCTCGAGCTTGACCGCGGGATCCGTGGCATTGAGGTCCACGTACGACTGCCCGGCGCCGAGGTTCGGGACGCATTGGCGCGCGGCTTCGCGCGCGACGGTCGTCGTCACGGTGGACAGGACGTACTGCGCGCCGCGCACGACATCGGGCAGGCTGCGAAACGCGACGTTTGTCCCGGCGGCGCGGGCGTTCAGCCGGTCGAGGCCCCCGGATTGATCGAACAGGACATCGTACGCGGTAACGGCGGCCCCGCGGGCCGCGATTGCGGCGGAAAATGCCGAAGCCACCTCGCCAAAGCCGATGAACGCAACGCGCTTCGCCATTCGAGTGCTCCCGGATTGAGCGCTACCCTTGGGCTGCCGGCGCGGCGCTTTCGTGCGCCCGCTGCAACCGCTCGCCGCTGGCGAGAATATGGTCGCGCATGGTGTTGCCGGCCGCATCGGGGTCGCCGGATCGAATGGCCGCCAGGATGCCGCGGTGCTCGTCGACCGAGCTGCGCATCGCGCCCGGCTGGCCCAGCGAGTGGCGCCGGTAGAGCGCGAGTTCGTTGAGCAGCTTGCGATAAATGTCGAGCATCTTGCGGTTGCCGGTCAGTTCGACCATGCGCTCGTGGAATGCGACATTGAGCTCGTGGTAGGTCACCGCATCGCCCGCCGCGAACGCGGATTCCATGCGCTCGACCGACCGTTGCAGCCCGGCCAGATCGTCTGCGCCGATGCGGCGTGCGAGCTCGCGGCCGACGCCGGCGTCGATGTGGGAACGAAGCTCGTAGATCTCGCGCGCCTCGTCGATGGAAATCACGCGCACGAAGACGCCGTAGTTTTTCCTGATGACGACGAGCCCGGCTTCCTCCAGAGTGCGCAAGCTCTCCCTCACCGGCGCGCGGCTGATCCCCAGCCTGCGCGCGATGTCGACCTCGTTCAGTCGTTCGCCGGCCTGAAGCTCGCCGGCGAGGATCTGGCGCTCAATCTCCTTCTGTACCAGGTGTGCCAGGGGGCGGCTGCGCAGCAGCTGAATCTCGCGCAGGGTGGAGGAGATCGACGTCATGCCGCCTCTTGTTGACATTATATTGTCGACAATATACGATTTTTTTCTGCTGGTAAAGCGTTTGCCGGCGGTGAACTCAGCGGACCGGAGCTGTGCGCGAGAGCAACTGCTCCTTGCGTGCGCTTGATGGCGCGCCGCGTTTCGAGTCGTAAGCTGACGATCGGCAGAGCGGAAGCCGAAGGAGGAGCCATGAAATCGTTTCGAACCATGCTGGCCGGGATCGTTGCAATGGCTGGTGCCGCCGTGGCGATCGCGCAACCGGCCTATCCAAGCAAGCCGATTCGCCTGATCGTTGGTTTTGCTCCCGGCGGCAACACCGATACCGTCGGGCGCGTGGTCGGGCAGAAGCTCGGCGAGCGCCTCGGTACGCAGGTGATCATCGACAATCGCGGCGGCGCGGGCGGCACCATCGGCACCGAAATCGCGGCGCGCGCCAATGCGGACGGTTACACCTTGACGATGGGAACGACGACGACCCACGCCATCGCCGTCGCCGCGTATCCCAAGCTGCGCTACGACCCGATCAAGGATTTCGCGCCCATCGCGCTCGTCGCGAACGCGCCATACCTGCTTGCCGTTCATTCGAGCGTGCCGGCACACAGCGTCAAGGAGTTCGTCTCGCTGGTGAAGTCGCAGCCCGGCAAGTTGAACTACGCATCGGCCGGCCAGGCAACGACCACGCACCTGGTGATGGCGACGCTCACCACGCGTGCGGGGCTCGATATCATGCACATTCCGTTCAATGGCAACGGTCCCGCCACCACGGCGTTGGTCGGCGGGCAGGTGCAGGCGACTTTTGGCGCCTTGCCGCCGCTGCTGCCGCACGTGACCGCGGGCCGCGTGCGCGCGCTCGGGATCAGTTCCACCAAACGCTCGCAGTCCCTGCCCGAGGTGCCGACCGTCGCGGAGTCGGGCTATCCCGGTTTCGACGTAACCTTATGGCTGGGATTCTTCGCGCCGACAGGCACACCGTCCACCGTCACCAAGCGCCTGGAATCGGAACTGACCCGGATCGTGCAGTCGCCGGAGCTCAAAGAGATGCTGATGCGACAAGGCGTCGAGCCCCACAGTGCGGGTTCGGCCGCCCTCGGACAACTGGTGAAGACCGAGATCGAGAACTACAAGTCGGTGTTCAAGACCGCCGGCATCAAGATGGAATGAGGGTGTTCACGCTCGCGTAGCGGCGCAGTCGGTGGGAGCGGTGCCGCCCTGTTCCTGATACACGGCGTCAGGCGGGCGCGTTCCGGCTCCGTCATGCGCGAGTGTTTCCCGCCCGGACGCTACGGCGTCGAGCCGCGCCAATCGAACAGCTCGGAGGCCGGTAATTCCTGCAGCGGGCAGCGTTCCCGTCCGCCTATTGCGACACCGCAGTTTCCTTCAGCGCTCTCAGCACGCGTACGCTGGCGCGGCCGTCAGCCGGCAACCCGGCCGCTCTCTGGAATGCCTCGATGGCGCGGCGGGTGCGTGACCCGATCACCCCGTCCGCTTCTCCGAGGTCGTAGCCGCGCGCGATAAGCCGCTGCTGGAGCTCGCGGCGCTCGGCGCGCGACAGGCCCGGATCATCCGTCGGCCACGGCGTGACGAACGGGCCCGCGCCGCGCAGCCGGTCGGAAAGGTGCGCGATGGCGAGCGCGTACGATTCCGCGTTGTTGTAGGAAAAGATCGCGTCGAAATTGCGCAACACGATGAACGCCGGGCCGCCCGCGCCAGCCGGCAGGAGCAAAGCTGCCCGCCCGCTGCCGGTGAGCGCCTCGCCGCCGATGTTCCGGATGCCGAGGCGGCCGAATTCGGCCAGCGCCTGCCGGTTGCGACGGCCCGACGGGCCTTTGTAGTCCGCCGGCAGGCGCACCTCGTAGCCCCACGGCTCTCCGCTCACCCAGCCGGCGCGCCTGAGGTAGTTCGCCGTCGATCCGAGCGCATCGGGCACGGAGCCGACGATGTCGCGGCGGCCGTCGCCGTCGAAATCGATTGCCGTGCTCTGGAACGTCGAGGGCATGAACTGCGTCTGGCCGAACGCTCCGGCCCACGAACCGGTCAGCGCTTCGGGCCGCACGTCGCCGCTTTGCAGGATGCGCAGCGTTTCGACGAGTTCGCCCCGGAAGAACCGCTGCCGCCCGCCGAAGCACGAGATCGTCGCGAGCGAGCGCACCAGCGGACGCTTCCCCAGTACGCGGCCGTAATCCGTCTCGACGCCCCACACCGCCACGACGGTATGGCGGTCGATGCCGAATTCGCGCTCCGCTCTTGCGAGCACCGGCGCCCATTCGGCGAGTCTTGCGCGACCATCGGTGATTCGCTCGTCGTCCACGAGGGCGGCCAGGTAATCCCAGATCGGCAGCCTGAATTCGGGCTGGTAGGCCATCGCATCGAGCACCGACGGGTCGGGCTCGACGCCGCTCATCGCCACATCAAAAGTCTGCGCGTCGATGCCCTTGGCCCGAGCCTCGCTGCGCAATTCCCCGAGGCAGGCGTCGAAATCAGCGGCAAGCGCGCGGGACTCCGCGGCAGGCGCAAGAAACGCCGCCGAGCACAGAGCTCCGATGATCGCAATCAGTCTGGCGCAATCCACGCCGCATATTCTGGCATCAGCGAGGTCCGGCACGCCAGCGTTGTGGTGAATCCGGATTGCCGCCTGCTGCGTATACGAGGTGTGTGGGCAATCCACGCGGTCCGGGAGCCACACGGTGGTTTTCGCTGTTCGCGGCCGCTGATGTCTTGATCAACAAATGAAAGGAGATGGACATGACACTGATCAAAACCGCGTCTGCTGTTGCCTTGGCAACGATGCTCGCCGGCGGGCTCGCGGCAACTCCGGCCTTCGCCGATCTGCCGAACAAGCCGCTCAACGTAAAAGTGATGGACACGAACAAGAACAACCGCATCGAGAAGTCGGAGTACCTCGCCTTCATGGGCGCGGAGTTCGACAAGCTCGCGGGCGCCAAAGGGTACTGCACCTTCCAGGAGGTCTCGGACGGCATCCAGCGCCTGCCGTCAGCCTTCCCCACGGTCATCCCCGGGCCGCAGGACTAACGGGACCGCTGTCCGGCCTCGCCGCAGCGGGGGAAATTCCGGCCCGCTGGAATCCCCCGTTGCGTGACGTGCGCCCGTTCGTTCCCGCGTCGTCCCAGGCCGATATTCATCTTCAGCCACCGCACCGCGCACCACCGTGCGCGCCGTCGTGATGCGAGCGATTACTCGAAAAAGGCAGGATCATGCGCAACGCGAAATCGATATGCACGTCGCCGTTCCCACGAGCAGCCCGACCGCGCGGAATCCGGGCGTGGCCCGGCCGGCGCGTGTGGGCGTTCTTGCTCGCATGGTTCACGGCAGCGGCATACGCCGAAGGATTGCAGGTGGGCCAGTTCGCGCCGGCGGTGGACATCGAGACCATCGGCGGCGATGTTGTTTCCGCGCGTCAGCTCGAGGGCAAGGTGGTGCTGCACTACTTCTGGGCCACCTGGTGTCCGGTCTGCCGCGGCGACCTGCCGGAACTGCAGAAGCTCTACCAGTCGCACCGCTCGTGGGGTTTCGAGATCATCGCGCACTCGCTGGACGAGGAGCGGGGCACCGTGATCGACTTCTGGCGCGAGCACGGCTACACCTTCCCGGTTGCCATGCGCTCCGACGCGATACGGGCGGGCTACGGCCCGATCCGGGGAACGCCGACTTTCTTCCTGGTCGACCGCGCCGGTACCGTGCGTCTCAAGCGCCTCGGCGTGCTGCCCGAGGGCGAGCTCGGCGCGCGGATCACGAGACTGCTGGCGCGCCAGGATCGACAGCCCGCGCGGGGGTCCCGTCTTGATGCGAGGAGCGGGGGGCGCCGCGATTCGATATCGGGTTCCATCCCGCCGGTAAGTTTGCCGTAAGCCGCACCGAGTATCTTTTGTGCACCGGTGCGTGATGACAAGACTGCCAGCCGGTCTACAAGGAGCGGGAATGAAACCCATCGTCGCAGCGGTCGCCATTTTTGTCCTGTCGTCCCACGCGTACGCAGCCGACAACGATTTTCAGAAAGCGACGAACAGGGCATTGGCCGCGGGCGAGCCCGCGGCGGTAGTCAAGGCGCTGGACAAGGAAGTCTATCGTGGCAACCTCATCGCCGCGCAGACACTCGGTCTGATGTACCGCGACGGCAAGCTAATACCCCAGGACCATGCCCGGGCGCGCAAATTCCTCAAGGTGGCGGCCAAACCGGATCTCATCCGCATTTGGCACCGGCGCGGGGTTGCCGAATCACAATACGCGCTCGCGCTCATGCTGCGCGACGGCCTCGGCGGCAAGGCTGACGCCGCGGACGCCGCATCCTGGTTCGAGCAGGCCGCGGAGCAGGGCGAGGCGAAGGCGCAACTCGCGCTGGCCCGGATGCAGATCAAAGGCGTCGGGATCAAGCCGAATCCGGAGCGCGCCTACGTCTGGTCCAGCATCGCCGCGAGAACGCTTACCGAAGCGGAGCAGAAGGAAGCCGAGCAGATCCGCGACCAGGCGCGGAGCAAGCTCGCGCCCGAGCAACTCAAGAAGGCGGACGAGCTGGCCGGCACCTGGACGCCGAAGAGCAGCTGACAGCAACCACGCGCCGCCCCCGGCGCGCAATCCGCGGGCGATGCGGCCGCGGCCCTCCCGCTGATCGCACCGCCCGGTTATCTCATCGTCACTCGACGCGGATGTTCGCCGTGTGAATCACCTTCGCGTATTTCTCGATTTCGCGCTTGAGCAGCGCCGAGAGCTCCTCGGGGCTGCTGGCGACCGGATCGAGCGCCTCGCGCGGATAGAACGCCTTGATCTCCGGTGTGTCGAGCGCCTTGCGGATTTCGGCGTTCATCTTGTCGATGATGGGCCGCGGCGTGCCCTTGGGATAGAACATCGCGTACCAGTTGTCGGACTCGAAGCCGGGATAGATCGAATTCATCGTCGGCAGGTCCGGCAGCGCCGATGAGCGCTTCGGCGTCGTGACTGCAAGCGCCCGCGCTTTGCCGGCCCTCAGGTGCGGCATGACCGATGGCGCCGTGGCGAAGAGGTAGTCGACCTCACCGGAAATCAATGCGATGACCGCCGGGCCGCCGCCGCGGTAGGTGAGGACGGTCGTCTTCAGACCGGTCACCTGGTTGAACATTTCGCCGGTGAGGTGCGAGGTGCTGCCCGCGGTGTTGCCGGCCGCGTTCATGCCGCCTGCTGTGCGCTTGCCCAGCGCCACCAGTTCCTTCACCGACTTGACCGGAACGCTCGGATGCACCGACAAAACGAGCGGCGTCGACGAGATCCAGCTGATCGGCGTGAGGTCCTTGTGCACGTCGAACTTGATCCGCTTGGCGTAAAGTGTTACCGCTACCGAGATGCTGCCGGACGTGAAGAGGATGGTATTGCCGTCCGGCGGCGACTCGACAGCGAGCTGCCCTGCGATCAGGCCGCCGGCGCCGGTGCGGTTGTCGATGATGAAGTTTTGCCCCATGCTTTTCTGAAATGCGCTCGACAACAGCCGCGCCTGGATGTCGGTGCCGCCGCCGGGCGGGAACGGCACGAGGATGCGCACGGATTTGTCGGGCCACTGCTGGGCCGCGGCCGGCATGGAAATCGTGACGCAAGCGGCCGCCACGGCCGCCAGCGCATATGCTGTTTTGCTCATCTGAACCTCCCTTGTCGTGGTGGTGACGATCTCTCACGGCGGGCATGGTGCTGGCGCCTCGCCTTGCGGGCGGGTCCCTCCGTTTTCTGCTGGCTGCCCATACGGGCGACGGGGTATCGGCAACCGCACGCGCGGGACATTATCATACTGGGTGAAACTCGGCTCGGCGCGCGGAAAACCGACGCAAATCGGCGGGATTCGCGGTATTGTCGGGCTAATGACTGCGAGGACATGAAATTGGGCGAACCGATCCGGATCCGGTTCGGCGGGTATTCCCCTGCCGATTCAACGCACAGCCGCGCCGCGGTGCATTTCAAGGAGGCACTGGCTCGGCGCGTCGGTGACGCGGCGCAGGTCGACCACTACTGGAACGTCATGGACTTCGGCTACCGGGCGGACGACCTGCTGTCGATGGTCGAGTGCGGGCTGCTCACCGCGTGCTATTTCTCGACCAGCTACCTGGCTGACCGCGTGCCGGAACTCGAGGTGATCGACCTGCCGTTCGTGTTCGAGAACGAGGCTCACGCGCACACCGCGCTCGACGGGGCGCTCGGCGCATTCCTGACCGAGAAAACCGAGAGCCGGCTCAATTACCGGGTGCTGGGCTACTGGGACAACGGCTTCCGGCACCTCACCAACCGCCTGCGCCCCGTTCGCACGCCCGGTGATCTCAAAGGCATGCGCATCCGGCTCCAGCCCAACGACGTTCACGTCAGGACCTTCGAGCTGCTCGGCGCGGTTCCGGTGCCGACCGACTTGAAGCCGGGAATCGCCAAGATCGAGAGCGGGGAGGTCGATGCCCAGGAAAATCCGTTGGCAAACTCGGTCACCTACGGCGTGACCAAGCACCACGGGCACGTCACCATGAGCGGTCACTTCTACGGCGCGCGCGGGGTGTACGTCCACAAGGCGAGCTTCGATGCCTGGCCGGAGCAGGTGCGGAAAGCGGTGCGGGAATCCGCCCATGAAGCGATCCAGGTCCAGCGCAAGCTCGCCGCCGAGAAAGAAAAGGAACTGCGCGTCCAGCTCGAAAAGGACGGCGTAATGTTCGTCGACCTGACGGCAGCAGAACGCGCCGCTTTTGTGGCAGCCGTTCAGCCGGTTCTGAAGGAAGCCCGCAAGGAGCTGGGAGCGGAAATCCTGGCGCTGACCGCCCGGGCGTGAAGCCTCCGGCGCAACCCGCGAGAAAGGAAATCGACAATGTTCAGGAAATTCAACCCGAAGGCGATCGCACCCCCTGCCGCCACCTACGTGCACGGCCTGGAAGTCCCGCCGAACGCGCGGCTGCTGTCCGTCGCCGGCCAGACCGGGGTGCGGCCCGACGGGTCGATCCCCGGGTCGATCGAGGAGCAGGCGGACCAGTGCTGGAAGAATATTTCAGCGATACTGGCCGAAGGCGGCATGGGCATCGGCGACCTCGTCAAGGTGACCTCGTTCGTCATCGGGGCGGAGAACCTCAGGAAGTACGGCGCAGTGCGGGACAAGCACCTCGGCGATCACCGTCCGACCACGACGCTGCTCGTCGTCTCGGGGCTGGCGCGGCCGGAATATCTGGTGGAAGTCGAGGCGCTGGCGGCGAAGGTGTGATGCGCGGGCTGAGGTCGGGCGAGGAATACCGGCTAATCTCGAAGGTCAAGGAATATGAGTCGTGTTGAGAAGAAACCCAAGCCGTTCGGAGTCTGTGAGGCTTGCGGCGCGATCACGGATCAGCGTGGGGACATAAACCAGCGCTGCCGCAAGGCGGTGCACGGCAGGCGCTGCTCGGGGCTGTTCAAGAGTGGCGTGGGCCTGGGCGGCACGTGGCGGGAATGCCCATCATGCACCGGGGCGGGCAAGACCGGAGGCCGGCCCTGTGTCGAGTGTTCCGGATTCGGCTGGCACTATTCGCGCTGAGCCCATGGAACGCTGTCACCCCAATGAACCCTGGCGCTTGCCATTGCGAGGCCTGAGGGGCACGCGAATGCTTCGCGCAGTCATCGTCGCCGCGGGCTGGCTTTCACTGTCTGCTTGGGCGTCACAGCCGGACCCGCAGGCGCCCGGCCTGCACTACGATGCGATACCGGCGAAGGTGGCGCAGAGCATGTTGTTGCTCGCCAATGCGGGAGCCGGCGACGTCGTGTACGACCTCGGGTGCGGCGACGGCGACATCGTGATTACCGCGGCGCGCCGGTTCGGCGCGCGGGCTGTCTGCGTGGACATCGATGGTCAGCGCATTGCCGAAAGCCGGGAGAAAGCGCGCCGGGCCGGTGTCGCGGATCGCATCAAGTTCCGAAACGAGGATTTCCGGACGACGTCGATCGGCGATGCGACGGTGGTCATGCTGCGGCTCTCGCCCGCGCAGACCCTCGAGTTGCGTCCGAAGCTCCTGCGCGAGCTCAAGCCCGGTGCGCTCGTCGTGTCGCATGAGCACGACATGGGCGACTGGAAGCCGACGCTGACCGGGTACGTTCGAAGCGGTGGTCAGGACCGCCCTGTCTATCTCTGGACCGTGCCGGGACGGTAAGCCCTGACGCACAGATAGAAAAGCCGGAATCGTTCCCCGGTAGCCGCGTTACGTCGGGGCCACCTTCCAGCCCCAGCTCGTCTCGTCCGACTCGACGAGCTGCAGTCCCAGGTTCCGCTCCGCGTAATCGGCCATGTACGGCTTACGCCAGCCGTTGAAATGCCGCACCAGGGTCTCCGGATACGTCGGGATCTGCAGCCCGGTGTCCAATCGCTCGGCATGCTGGCAGTTGAATCGGACCGACTCGAGCGTCATGACGCTTGCGCCAGCCACGGAGAACGTCTTGCGGCGCTGCCGGTGATTATCGAAGGCGTCAGGGGGAAGCAGCCGTATGTGGGTAATCTCGTCTCCGCCCCATTCCGCCATCCGATATGGCCGGGAAAACCGATTGTCCATTTCCTCCTTGATCTCGAGAAATTTTTCAACGTAAGCGCGGTAGTAAGACCGGACGGCGCCCGGATTCCGGTAGTTGAGGTACACCACCCCGCCGTTGAGCTTGCCGAAGTCGCCCTCCTGCTCTTTGGTCCAGCAGGCGTAGGTCAAGCCAACGTCGAATGGCAGGTTGAAGGCGCGCGCCGGGTTGCGCTCGAACAGCTCGTCATACTCGATCGCCATGGCGGGTCGCGTGAACCACTCCGATTCGACGAAATCGCGCATGGCGTAGGCGCGAATCAGCTGGACATCGCGCGGAGGGACATCCTTGGGCGCGATGCGTACCACCCGCGTGACGCGAAGGTCCGGGGGGACGCTCGCGGTCTCATGCGTGTAGAGACTGATCTCGCCGGCCACGCCGGCGCGCCGTGCCGATGCGACCATAAGATCCAGCAAAGCATAATCGAGCCGGGTTCGCTCCGGCGCGTTCTTGGGCAAGTAGTATATGAAGAGGTCGATCGCGGAAGCGGTCAAATTCGTCTCTCGGCAGGGCGGGATCAGGGCCGCTCACGCTTCTCCGGTTCTCTCGGCATTGGATGCCCGCGGTACCGCAGCCCCGAGCATGCAGTCGCGCGTGACGATGGCGGCGAGCGCCTCCTCGCTCCAGCCCTCGGTGCCGTCTGGCCGGCGCGGCAGCACCATGTAGCGCATTTCGGCGGTGCTGTCGTGGACGCGCACGACGACGTCGTCGGGCAGCTCCAGTCCGAACTCCTTCAGCACCGCGCGCGGCTCGCGCACCACGCGCCTGCGGTACGGCAGCGACTTGTACCACGAGGGCGGCAGCCCCATCAGCGGCTTGGGGTAGCACGAGCACAGGGTGCACACGATGACGTTGTGCACCTTCTCGGTGTTCTCGACCACCACGAGATGCAGCGCCTCGAGATCGGTGATCCCCATCTCCTCGCAGCCGGCGCGCCCGTTCGCAAGCAGCCGCGCCTTGAACGCGGGATCGGTCCAGGCGCGGGCGACGACGCGCGCGCCGCGCCAGCGGCCGCGCTCGTCCATGCGCTCGATCTGGCGGCGCACCTCGTCGGCGGTAATGACGCCCTTCTCGATCAGCAGCTCGCGGGTGGCGATCTCCATTACCTGGAGATAGGGCAGCGGACCGCCGTCGTCGTGATCCGGCTGGAAGGTGCGCGCGTGGTCGTGATCGTGCGGGTGTCCGTGCCCGGGCTCGCTCATGCCGCGGTCTCCTGTTGTGCCGGCTCGAGCCAGTGCTCGAAGATTTCGATGTCCACGGTATCCTCCGGCTCGCCGCCGTAGTCGGGCCAGATGTCGCGCTGCCGGAAGCGGACACGATAGAGGGGGCGCTCGGGCAGGCCGTCGCGGCCGTAGGCCCGCTCCTCGGGATTGGCGAAGTCTCCGCAATTGCGCTCGATGACGCCCTGCTTGCCGCGGATGTAGTACGGCGTCCGGATGTGGCCGGGCGGGTAGGCTTCACGCACCTCGACGGCATCCCCGGGCCGGAAGCGCGCGCTCATTTGTACTGCTCCCGGTCCTTCGCCTCGCGCGCCGCCACCTCGGCCATCTTGCGTCCGAGCTCGTCGGCGGTGTAGACCCCGGTTTCGATCAGGTGATGCGAGAGCGACAGGATCCAGCGCTCGTAGTAGGTGAGCCGGTCGTAGTCTTCGGGGGCGAGATCCTCGATGTGACGGCGGTGCTGGTCGGTGTTCAGCAGATTCTTGTGGCTGAGGAGATTGCGCACCGCGTCCACGCGCTTTTCCCAGAGTGCCGGATCGTGCGTACTGGTGTCCACCGGCCCGTTGCGCGTCCCGCCCATGTCGTGATGCCTGCGCATATCGCGTCCTTCATGGTTTCCGTTTACCGTCAGCTTGCCACTCTCCCAAGCGGGCCGCAACAAACGCGTTCATGCCTCATTCATTTCTCGACGGCTGGCGAACAGAATCGGGCGTCGTCCGCCGAACGCGGTCGCAGCCTTGTTTTAGGGCGGCCGGCTTGGCGTTCCCGCATTGCGCGCAGCGACCGGCGCGTTACACTGAGGCATGCACACTTGCGTCCTCGGCGCCGGCGTTGTTGGCATAACCACCGCGTACTACCTCGCTCAGGCGGGACACAAGGTCACCGTCATCGAGCGCAACCACCAGGCGGGCCTGGAGACGAGCTACGCCAACGGCGGCCAGCTCTCTTACAGCTACGTCGCGCCGCTGGCCGGCCCCGGGGTCGTGCCGAAGATCCCCCCGTGGCTGCTGCGCCGGGACTCCCCGCTGCGTTTCTATCCAAAGCTCGATGTCGACCAGTGGCGCTGGTGCCTCGCGTTCCTGGCGGCGTGCAACCGGGCCCAGGCCGAGATCACCACCGCCCACCTGCTGCGGCTGGCCTACTACAGCCGCGACCGGATTCACGAAATCGTGAGCGAGCATCCGGACGTGAGGTTCGACTACCGGCGCAACGGCAAGCTGGTTATCTTCTCCGATGAGGGGTCGTTCGAGAGCGCGCAGAAGAATCTCGATTTCCAGCGTGAGCACGGCAGCGAGCAGGAAGCGCTGGCGCGCGAGCAGGTGCTCGACAAGGAACCCGCGCTTCGGCACATCGCGGCGAGGATCGTGGGGGGCATTTACACGCCATCGGAGGACGCGGGCGATTGCCGCGATTTTTGCGTCGCGATGGAGGCATTCCTGCGCGGCCGTGGCGTGACCTTTCTGACCGACACGCGTGTCGACCGCGTCAGGCGGGAATTGACAACGACCACCAAGCGCATCGCGGCCGTGCATACTTCCCGGGGCGAGATCACGGCCGACGCCTATGTCATGGCGCTGGGGGCGGGGAATGCCTGGCTCGCAAAGTCGCTCGGATTCAACTTGCCGATCTATCCGCTGAAGGGCTACAGCCTGTCTCTGGACACCAGGGGCTTTCGCGGCGCGCCGCATATCAGCGTGACCGACAGCAGGGCCAAGGTCGTCTACGCGCTCCTCGGTGACGAGCTGCGGGTTGCGGGCATGGCCGATATCGCCGGGTACGACACGACGCCCGATGCCGATCGCGTGGAATTGCTTGCCGCGCAAGCCCGGGCGACCTTCCCGGACGCGGCCGACTATGGCGCCGACCTGAAACCGTGGGCGGGGTTGCGCCCGGCCACGCCCAAGGGCGGGCCGATCATCGGCCGCTCACCGTACAGGAATCTTTTCATCAACGCGGGTCACGGCGCGCTCGGATGGACGCTGGCGTGCGGTTGTGCGAAGGTCGTGGCCGATCTGGTTGACGGCCGGACGCCGGACATAGGGCTGGAGGGACTGACCTTGTAGGAGTGGATCAATTTGTACGGGAGGCCCTCGTCGAGGTTCGCCGGCAGACACAACCGTTTACGATGAGAACAACATGTTAAGCAGTATGTGTTTCAAGAACACGTGTGCGTCGCGAAGTATGGATTCCTTTCCCAACGTGCCGGGGAAGGTCGGGACGCGCCGAAGGAAACGCCCGTGGGGCATGGGGGCGAGCCCGCGCACGCCTTCCCCAACTCTTCTCCCGCGCTTGGCGCCGGGGAGGGAGTGTTTGTGAGCAGAGCCAAGTTAATCGCCGTGCTGCGCCACGCCGAGTCGCCACAGCGACGTCACCTCGGCTGCCCTCGCGGCGTACAGCGGGTCGGTGTCGTCAACGGCTCGGGGATGAATCGGCCCCGTGTCGATTCGATCGACCACTTTCAGGCCCGCCGTGTCGAATGCCGCGAGCAGCTCGGAGCGCGGCCGCAGGCCCAGATGCTCGGCGAGGTCAGAGAGAACGAGCCAGCCTTCTCCTCCCGGCGTGAGGTGCGCGGCCAGGCCGTCGAGGAAGCTGCGCAGCATGCGGCCCTCGGGGTCGTAGATCGCGTGCTCGAGCGGGGAGCTCGGCCGCGCCGGGATCCACGGCGGATTGCACACGATGAGCGACGCCGTGCCTTCGGGGAACAGATCAGCCTGGATGACTTCCACTTGTTCGGCTAACCCGAGCCGCGCAATGTTCTCGCGCGCGCAGGCGAGTGCCCGCGGATCGTGATCGGTGGCAACCACCCGTGCCACGCCGCGGCGCGCGAGCACAGCGGCGAGCACGCCGGTGCCGGTGCCGATGTCGAACGCGAGCGTTCGCGAGGTCAGGGGCGCTTCAGCCACGAGCTTCACGTATTCGCTGCGCACCGGCGCGAATACGCCGTAGTGCGGATGGATGCGGCCGCCGAGCGCCGGGATCTCGATGCCGTGCCTGCGCCACTCGTGCGCGCCGATAATGCCCAGCAGCTCGCGCAGCGAGGCGACGTACGGTGCGTCAGTCGGGCCGTAGGCTTCCGTGCAAGCCTGCCGCACGTCCGGTG
Source organism: Burkholderiales bacterium (assembly GCA_041629335.1). Classification (GTDB taxonomy): domain Bacteria; phylum Pseudomonadota; class Gammaproteobacteria; order Burkholderiales; family SG8-41; genus JBFKNN01. The sequence continues at coordinate 24,782 of JBFKNN010000006.1, forward strand.
CGCGCCGCAGCGGAATCGTGTGATCGGCGGCGAACGGCAGCAGCAGCACGCCGAGGGTGCGTGCGCGCTGCGACTGTGCCTGGCGATAAAAGTGAAACGTTTCCGCCGGGGATGCGCCCGCCTTGGGGTTCCTGCGGTCGACGCGCCGGGCGAGCGCCTGCAGCAATTGCCGCGCGTTCTGGAAGTCGCCCCGCCAGAGTAGCCCCGTGCCCTCGCAGGCAAGGTGATAGGCCGCATCCGCCTTCATCGTGTCGTCGGCCACGACCACACGCTTCGGCGGCGGCACGCCGCGCTCGGAGCGCCAGCGCGTGGAGCGGGCCGCGCCGCGTTCTTTCCAGCGGATGACCGGGTCGTTGCTCACGGCTGCATGTTCGGTGTCCGGGAAGGGCTCCGGGGCATGATCGGCGTCCCGCAGAAATAAGGGCGGACCGGGATCGCCGAGTTTGCGCAGGATCAAAAAATCAGGCGCCTGAGCGTGAGTATAATCAATGCCGGATCGGCGGCGCATCGCCATCGAGACAACCCGGGATTGGGACAGCCATGGAAGAAATCTTCATCATGAACGACGATCAGCGGGCGATCCTCGACACCGTCGCGCGCTTCGTCAGCAAAGAGGTGACGCCGCGCGCGGCGCAGCTGGACGCCAATCCGGATCCCGGGCAATGCTATTCGTGGGACATCGTCGAGAAGGCGCACGAGGTCGGCATCCGCACCATGACGCTGTCCGAAAAATGGGGCGGTCTGGGTACGGATTCGCTCACCACCGCGATGGTGATAGAGGAGCTCGGCAAAGGCGACGTCGGGGTCTCCGTCATCTTCGCGCAGACGCTCAAGATCGCGCAGATCATGCAGAAGGCCTTGAACGAGGAGCAGCAAAACCGGGTGCTGCCCGGTTTCGCGGCGGATCCCCGCGGCATGCTCGCGATCGGCATCACCGAGCCCGACAACGCCTCCAACTATTTCCTGCCGTATCCGACACCCTTCCGCACGAGCGCGGAGAAGACCAAAGGCGGCTGGATCCTGAACGGCATGAAGCACTTCATCTCCAACGGCAACCGGGCGAGCCACTACCTCTTGTTCGTGCAGACGGAGAAGGGCAAGCCGATGGCCGAGGGCGCGACCTGTTTCCTGGTGGAGCGCGGCCGGGCGGGGTTCACCATCGGTCGCGTGCACGACAAGATGGGCGAGCGCCTCGCCAACAATGCCGAGCTGGTGTTCGAGGACTGCTTCATCCCGGACGAGAACGTGGTGGGTACGGTGGGCAAGGGCTTCAACGTGATGGCGGAATTTTTTCCACAGAGCAACGCCTATGCCGGCGCTACCGTCCTCGGCGTCGCGGGCGCGCTGCACGCGAAGGCGATCGAATGGGCGAAGATCCGGGTGCAGGGCGGCAAGCCGCTGATCGAGCACGACGGGATCCGCGCGCAGCTCGCGGAGATGCGCATGCTGATCGACGCATCGCGCTCGTACATCCACCGCGCCTGCTGGCTCGCCGACCACCAGGAGCACGGGTGGGACAGGACGCTCGGCGCGCTGCCCAAGGCGATGGCCGCCCAGGCTGCGTGGAAGATCGCGACCTGGACCATGGAGATCCACGGCGGGCACGGCTACATGAAGGAGTTCGGCATCGAGAAGCTGGTCCGCGATGCGGCGGCGTTCCTGCATTCCGACGGCGTCAACCACACGCTGTTCCTCAAGGCCGCCAATTTCATGTTCCGCGAGTGACGATGAAAGCGCTGGTGCTGACCGGGCCGAACCGGCCGTTCGAGTTGAAGCAGGTTCCCGATCCCGTGGCCGGACCGGGCGAGGCGGTGGCGCGGGTTCTCGCCTGCGGCACCGGGCTCACCATCCAGCATATCAAGGCGGGCCGCATCGCCGCGGATTTCCCGCTCATCATCGGTCACGAAATCACCGGCGAGATCACCGAGGTCGGGACTGGCGTGCGCGGCCTTGCCGTCGGCGACGCCGTCACCGCCTATTACTACCTCAACTGCGGACACTGCCGCCCGTGCCTGACTGGCCTGGAGCCGCTGTGCGAGAACTCCGGCGGGAACGTCGGGCGCACCTGCGACGGCGGCTACGCGGAATACATCAAATTGCCGGCGCACATCTTCATCAAGCTGCCGCCGGGGCTCGACTACAAGGCGCACCCGGCGGAAATCGGCGTCGTCACCGACGCGCTCGCCACGCCATACAAGGTGCTGCGCCGGGCGCGGGTCAAGGCCGGCGAGACGGTGGCCGTGTTCGGCGCCGGCGGCGGCGTGGGCATCCACCAGCTCATGTTGGCGAAGTGGGCGAGAGCGCGCGTGATCGCAGTCGACGTGGCCCGCGGCAAGTTCGAGGCGTGCCGCAAGGCGGGCGCGGACGAGGTGGTCGACGCTTCGGCCGGCAAGGTGGTCGATTCGCTGCTCGATCTGACCGCAGGCAAAGGGGTCGATGTCGCCGTGGACTACGTGTCGAGCACGGCGACGCTGGAAGCGGCGGTCAAGGCGCTCGGCCCGCGCGGGCGCATGGTGACGCTGGGCGGAGCGGGCCAGGAGTTCAGGGCTTCGGGCCTCGGCATCATGTTGAAAGAGCAGGACTTGCTGGGCAGCCGCTACGTCACGCGTTCCGACATCCTGGAAACGCTCGACCTCGTGGCCCGCCGGGAAGTGTGGCCAATCGTCACCGACATCCGTCCGATGGAAGAAGCCGAGGCGCTGCACGAGCGGGTGGAGCAAGGTCTGGTCACAGGGCGGGCGGCGCTGCTGGTTTCATGACGGCATCGGCCGCGCGGCTGATGCGGCGCCGCAACAACAGTCCGTATATTGGTCTTCTTATGTCTGACTTTTCGCTATTTCAGACCTGAAATTGGAGTCCACGTATCGGTCTTTTGATCATCGTTTTTTGATCTATCTCAATGTCATGGGGCAACCGCCGGCGCAGACTGGCTGCTCAAAGGCGAAAAGGGAAGCCTGATAAGGAGGTCCCATGGTCGAAGCTGATACGGTCGGATGGATGGTCGCAGTCGTAGGTTTGTTGGCATTTGGCGGGCTGTTGTACTGGCTTATCGATCTTGTTTCGAGAGACCGGATGATGAGGTGCCCTGAAACCGGGTCGATCACTTTCGTCCGCGTGGCGAGTGCTGGCGATGGCGATGAGAATGCACGGAGGGCCACGGTCACACGGTGCGATTTATGGCCGGGGAAAAAGGGCTGCGCCCAAGGGTGTCTTGTGCGCTACTCGGAGACCACGCCCGGTTTGCGGGTCAACCTGAATGCCTTGAGGCCGTTCGAACCGCAACAGTAGGCCGTTCCAGCGGGGCCTGACCCCGCTCGAGTCGACGCTCGTGGGGTCAGCGCAGGTAACATCGTGTCGTCGGCGACGGCGACGCGCCAACGGCGCGCTGTCTCTTGGCGCACCAGCGAATTGAGCCCTCGTCCTTCCCTGTCCGTTGAATGATGGGGATTCCCCTCTTATCATCACTTTACGCAGTTCAACCGGTATTTCCCTGTGCCCTAGAACGGTCCTGCCGCGCGTTGACAGCTACAATGGACTCCCCGGGAACCGATTGAGAGGGTGCCCGCATTCTGACCAGACGGCTGCGGCGGGCTTCGGGCTCCGGATCAGAATCGTGAGCGCAGCACGTGTTTCATCATATCTGGCACGCTTAATCCGAGGAGCGACAAGATTGACCACGGCGGTTGACGCGTTTGAATTTTTCCTCGAGAAGGACTGGTCGGACGGGCTGCCTGTCGTGACGCCCACCGAGGAACGGATCCAGTGGATGCTGAGAGGCTTCGACCGCAACCCGGACGAGCCCGTGGGCACCATCCCGCCGGCCGGCGAGCCGGCAACCGTGCGCACTGTCGCCATTCATGCGCTCATGGCCGGCTGCAAGCCCGAATACCTCCCGGTGGTGCTGGGCGGCATCAAGCTCATCCTGCGCGAGGAGTTCAACATGGGTGGCGTGCAGTGCACCATGCACGGCGTTGCGCCGCTCATGATCGTCAATGGCCCGTACGCGGAGAGAATCGGACTGCGCGGGGGCAACGGCTGCTTCGGGCCGGGATTCCGCGCCAACGCCACCATCGGCCGCGCGATCCGCCTCATGCTGCTCAACCTGGGCGGCGGCATCCCGGGGCTCGCTTCCGCCACGGTCTTCGGCTCGCCGATCCGCTACACCGCGTGCCTGACCGAGCACATGGCGCGCAGCCCCTGGGAAAGCCTTGCCGTCTCGCGCGGCTACGCGGCGGACGACAACGTGATCACTTGCGCCATGGTCGAGAGCCCGCGGCTGCATTTCGATGACGTCAGCACGGAGCCGGAACGGCTGCTCACGGGAATCGGGGACGCGATGACCGCGCCGGGCTCTTGGAACATGTGGTTCAAATCGGATATGGTTGTCGCGATGAGCCCGCAGCACGCGGCGCTGTGCGCCAATGCGGGGATGAGCCGCGACGAGGTGCGGCGTCGCCTGTGCGAACTCGCCGTGCGCGAGCAGAGCGCCCTAAAGCGCGGCGGCAACTGGCGTCCGGAGCGCGCGCAAGCCATGGGCATCGACCCGGATGACGGCGACGCCCTGATTTACGCGGTCAAGGACCCCGAGCGGCTGCATCTCATCGTCGCCGGCGGGGTGGGGCCGATCACCGCCGTGTGCCACGGGTGGAACGACTCGAGCCGGGCGGTGCACGGGAAGTATGATGCGTGACGAGTGACGAGTGACGAGTGACGAGTGATGAGTGATGAGCAACTGTCTTGAGTGTCAAGCTGAATGAAGCGACGGGTTCCAGTGCTGTCCGGTTCTGACCATTGCGTTCAGGATAGTGATCAACTTGCGCATGCAGGCCACGAGGGCAACCTTTTTGGGTTTGCCTGCGGCGATCAGGCGTTGGTAGAAGCGGGCGATGACCTGGTTGTGGCGGGTGGCGACCAGCGTTGCCATGTAGAGCGTGTTGCGCAGGTGAACGCGCCCGCCCTTGATGTGGCGTTGGCCGCGCCAGGCACCGGAGTCGCGGTTGAAGGGAGCCACGCCGACCAGGGCACTGATTTCACGGTTGCTCAGGCGGCCCAATTCGGGCAGCTCGCCGATGAGGCTTGCCATGGTGGTAGGGCCGATGCCCTTGACGCTTTGCAGCAGTGCACCGAGGTCAGCATGATGCTTGGCGATATGGTGGGCCATTTCGCGATCGATGGGTCGCAGCAGCTCGCGCAGGGTCTGGATCAGCTTGCGGATGCTGGGGCGGGCGGCGCGGTGGCTGACGGCCAGGCGGTTGCGCTCGGCGGTGAGCATCTCTACGAGCTGCCTGCGGCGCATGAGCAGTGCGTGCAGGGTCTGGCGCTCTTCGCTGTCGAGGGTCTTGATGTATCTGGAGCGCTCGCTCTGACGGGCCAGCAGCGCGGCAAAGCGCGCGAGCATCCGTGCATCGATGCGGTCGGTTTTGGCGAGATAGCCCATGGCCTTGGCGAAGTCGCGCGCCTGCCGCGGATTGACCAGCGCCACGGCAAAGCCGGCAGCCTGCAAGGCGCACACGCACGCCGCCTCATAGCCGCCGGTGGCCTCGATCACGATCAGGTCGATGGCCTGGGCGTGCAGATGCTTGCTCAACGCCTCGATCCCGGCCAGATCATTGGCGAAGACTTGCGATTGCTCGTTGCAGCAAACCTCCAGCGTCTGTTTGCTCACATCGATACCCACGGCTAACGGTTCGGACATGTTCTTCGTCTCCCATACTTGCACATTCGATTTGAGATCAAACAACTGTTCGGGCTCTCGAAGAACGGGGCGCGGTGCACGCCGTTTGCTCATCAGCGAGTTTGGTATCTCAAGTGACTCTCAGACTGTGCACCGTCCCGAACCGGGCGCCAACTGCGTAATCGTATAAGATCAATGCCAGACCAAGATACAAGTGACGAGTGATGAGTGACGAGTGATGAGTGACGAGTGACGGGTAAGGTGCGGCTTTAGCGCACCACAACCAATGTCGCGGGCGACGAGGAAGAAGACGCATGACAAACGATCTCGGATTCATTGATCCCACCGCGGGCGGCAGCAGGGCGAAGATCGCGCTCGCGCCGCGCTCGGGCGACCTGGCGGGCAAGGTGGTGGGATTGCTCGACAATACCAAGGAGCAGGCCGACGTCATCCTGGAGACGGTGGCGCTGGTACTGCGCGAGCGCTACGGCGTGGCTAAGGTGATCATCCGGCGCAAGGAGTATTACTCCAGGCCGGCGTCGGAAGATCTCATCAACGAGATGGCGAAGGAGGTGCAGGTGGCCGCCGCGGCGCTCGGCGGGTGAGGGTCGTGCACGTTGTGCAGTGTGCACGACACCATCGAATTCGAAAAGCGCGGCATTCCGGCCACGCTGTTCCTCACGCAGGTATTCAAGAACGCAGCCGTTGCCCAGTTTCGCAACAAGGGCATGGACGGACACCCGTTCGTCGAGCTGCCGCACCCGGTCAGCAATCTCGCGCCGGAGCAGATGCGGGCCCTGACCGCCAAGTACGTCGAGCAGATGGTGCGCCAGGTCACGGCCTGACGCGGTTGCAGGCCCCCGGCAAGCTTTCACCGCCAACCAAGAAACAAACCCCGCCGCAGCGGGGTTTGTATCGGGGCGCGCCCGCGGCTAGCGCTTGGTGATGCCGGCGTCCTCGATGACCTTCCGCCACTTGGCGATTTCGTCGCGGATATGGTTGCCGAACTCCTCGGGCGTGCCGGGTTCCGGATCGAGGCCGGTCTTCTGCAGCTTTTCGCGCAGATCGGGGTAAGCCAGCGCCTTGTGCGTTGCCTGGTTGAGCCGCGTAATGACGGCTTTCGGCGTTCCGGCACGCGTCAGCAATCCATACCACGTGTTGAACTCGTAGCCCGGGACGCCCGCTTCGGCGACGGTGGGCAGGTCAGGCAGCACGGACGAGCGCTTGCTGCCGCTCACCGCCAGCGGCCGGACCGTCCCGGCCTGGATGTTTCCGTAAGCCGTCGGAATCGGCGTCATCACGCAGTGCACTTCGCCGCCCATCATCGCCCTCATGGCCGGATTGCCGCCCTTGTACGGCACGTGCAGCATGTTCACCTTGGCGATGCTGAGGAAGTACGCCATCGACAGGTGGGTCGAGCTGCCGGCGCCCGCCGTGCCGAACGAGAGCTTGCCCGGTTGCGCCTTCGCGGCCGATACCAGATCCGACACGCTCTTGATCGGCAACTTGGGGTTTACGATCAGCACGCTGGGCGTGAAGCCGACGAGCGATATCGGCGCGAGATCCCTTAGCGCCTCATAGTCGCGGTCGGGCCGCAGCGTCTCGTTCACCGCGAGCCCGATGTTGTTGACGATGAGCGTGTAGCCATCCGGGTTGGAGTCCACCAGGAGTTTCGTGCCGAGCGCGCTGCCGGCGCCGCCGCGGTTGTCGACGACGAGCTGCTGGCCGAGCTCCCGAGTCAGGCCCTCGCCGACGAGCCGTCCGACGAAATCCGAAGTGCCGCCCGGAGAGAAGGGTACGATGACCCGCACCGGCCGCTCGGGAAAGGCGCCAAGCGCCGGGCCGCCCGTGGCAAGGGCGGCCGCTGCAAGGGCGATGCAAAAGTAACGTGGTTTCATTTCTTTCTCCTCATCGTTGTTGTAACAAGTCTGTTTGCCGCGTACCGGGGCACGATCGTTTCGGACGATTCGTCAGCAGATGCCCTCGAGGAATCGCGACATGTCCGGAAACTGCTCGATCTCCTTCACGCGCGCACGCAGCAAATCGATCTGTCCGCGATCCAGCGGGCGCACACCGAGAGCCAGGCATTCACTGACCTTTCGCGCCATCTCGGCCCGGCCGAGCGGCGCTTCCGCGGTCCCGGGAACGTGGTCCACCCGGCAGGAAATGTCGCCATGGGTGCGTGTGCGCATAACAAGCACTACCGGTCCGCGTTCGCCCGACTGCGCCGGATCCACTTCAACCGAGACCTTGCCGACATGGGCCGCGATCGAAGGATCGCGAGCCGCTGCTGCCTGAATCTCCGCCAAGCCCAGCTTACGCCGCACCAGGGCGCACGCGATCGAATAGCGAATGCTGAACTGCGCGGCTACCTGTGCGTCTCCACTCGGGTCGTACGGCCCGCCGACGATACGGTCGACATAAGGCGGTACCGTCACCTTGATCGACGTAACGTCATCCGGTTCGAGACCGTACTGCCCAACGAGCTTCAGCGTCGCCTCGATCGCGGTATGGTTGCAGCCGCAGCTCGGGTACTTCTTGATGGTGAGATCGACGTTATCGAAGCGAGTTCCCAGGCCGTCGAGCAATTGATCGGCATTCCCGTCCTGGTAGAGGCGGTAGAGGCCGAACTTGCCTTCGATCACCTCGTTCGGCGCCGTGATGCCGCGCCCGGCGAGCATGGCGGCATAAACGCCGCCGCGCGCGGCAAACGCGGACAGCATGCGCTTGGTCAACGAAGGCTCGATGTTCGCTTGCTGCGTGCCGGACGCCTGGATGAAGGCGAGCCCGATGGCGTGCCGCGTAGCGGCAGTGTCCAGGTTGAGCAGTCTCGCTGCCGCCGCTGCCGCGCCAAAGACGCCAAGCAATGACGTATAGCTCCATCCCCGGTGGGGATGCGAGGCGCTGGCGCCCATCCGGCACATGATGTCGGACCCGATCGCCAGCGCGGCGAGAAAATCCTGCCCCGAGGCCCGTTGGCGCTCGGCGACCGCGAATGCCGCCGGGAGAACGGTGACGTTCACATGAACCGGCGCATCCCGGCCGAGCGCGTCGTAATCGAGCGCGGCGGAGGTCATTCCGTTGACGAACGCCGCGGCCGCGACCGGCAGGTGCCCGCCGTAGGCCCAGGCGGTGGCGTCCGGTCTGCCGCCTTCGTCGGCGAGCAGCTGATGGGCCTCGCGGCAGCCGGGCGCATCCGATCCCGCCCAGGCAACCGCCAGCGTGTCGAGCAGAAAGAGCTTTGCCGCGTCCAGCGCCGCACGCGGAATCGCAGCGCGGTCCATGGTCGCCACGTGGTGCGCGAGCTGATGCGAGATGGAGCCAACCGATTGCTTCCGAGCGCCAGGGTGAGAGAGGTCGGTCATGGTTCGAGTCCTCTTCGCCGGAACGGGCGCGCCAGCCGATCGCGTCGGCCGCACTCCGCGGTCGTGTCCGAGCTTGCGCGAGACGCCACGAGCCCGAGGGTATCGTTGCGGCGGAATGATTCCAACCCGTCCGAGTGACGAGCGCGCTTTTCTTTGACATCGATACTGCGATGCCCTAAAACTATATACCTTTAGAAGTAGCCGGGCAACGATCAGGAGGAGCGATGGAGGTGACGCGAGCGCTGGCCCGGTATGTCGTCGAATCCAAGCCGCGGCAGATTCCCGAGGCCGCAAGGCACGAGGCCGTGCGCTCGTTGCTGAACTGGCTTGCCTGCACGATCGGCGGCACGGTGCACGAGGCTTCCATCGCCGCGCGCGCGCTCGCCGACAAATTCAGCGGGCCCCGCAAGGCGACCGTGCTCGGCACGGCTCAGCGCCTCGATGTATTCCATGCGGCATGGGTCAACGGAATCACCTCGCATGTCTTCGATTTCGACGACACGCACCTGCGCACGGTGATCCACCCGAGCCCGCCGATTGCCCCCGGGCTGCTCGCGCTGTCGGAGCACATGCCGGTCACCGGCGAACGATTCATCGAAGCGTTCGTGCTCGGCGTGGACGTCGCCTGCCGCATCGGCAACGCGGTGTGCCCCGCGCATTACCATCTCGGCTGGCATTCCACCTCCACCGCCGGCGTCTTCGGTGCGGCGGCCGCGATCGGCAAGATCCTGGGGCTCGGCGAGAAGCAGATGTGCTGGGCGCTCGGGCTAGCGGGCACGCAAGCGTCCGGCTTGCGCGAGAACCTGAGCACCATGGGCAAGTTCCTGCACCCCGGTCACGCCGTCCGCGACGGCATGACGGCCGCCTTTCTGGCGCAGGACAATTTCACCGCTTCCGAGCGGATACTGGAGGCGCCGCACGGATTCGGCCACGTGCTGTCCCCCGAGCGCAACTTCGACGAAATCACTGCGGATCTCGGCAAGCGCTTCGAGATCCTGGTCAACACCTACAAGCCCTACCCGTGCGGCGTGGTGCTGCATCCGGCGATCGAGGGCTGCTGCCAACTCATCATGGAGCACGGCTTCAGCCACGACGACATCGCCGGCGTGGCGCTCAAGGTGAATTTCCTCGTGCTGGAGGTGACCGGGAAGAAACGCCCGAGGATCGGGGTGGATGGGAAGTTCAGCATCTATCACTGCGTGGCGGTGGCGTTCATCGACCGCCACGTGGGCGAGGGGCAGTTTACCGACGAGCGCGTGCGCGATCCCGAGGTGGTCGCCCTGGCGGACAAGGTCACCGCCACAGTCGATTCGGGCGTTGCCGCCGATGAAGTCCATATCGCGGTGAGGCTAAAGGACGGACGCGAGCTGGCGATGCACGTCGAGCACGCGCTGGGCAGCCTGAAGCGCCCGTTGAGTGATGCGCAGCTCGAGGACAAGTTTCGGGACCTGGCGGCCGGGATCCTGCCGCGCGAGCAGACCGACAAGCTGATCGGATTATGCCGGCGACTGCCCGAGTTGACGGACGTATCCGAGCTTGCACGCGCGGCGGCAGCGGCATGAACAGAATGAAGTGCGCGAATCGATGAATGGGGAACCGATGAGGACCAAGGACGTTACCGTACTGCGAAACGGACGCGTCGTCACCGCGGCAGGCGAGACCGCGGGCAGCGTCTATATGGCCGGCGGGAAGATTGTCGGCGTGGGGACGAAACCGGAGCTCGACGCGGGCGCGAATATGATCGACGTGTCAGGCAAGTACGTGGTTCCCGGCTTCATCGACGGCCACGTGCACCTGCGCGAAATGGGCTACAGCGACCGCGAGGACTTCTATACGGGCACCCAGGCCGCCGCGGTCGGTGGCATCACAACGGTGATGGACATGCCCAACAGCGAGCCGAAGGTCATCACGCCCGACGATTTCAAGGCGCGGCGTGACCGTGTGTTCGAGCGTGCCTACGTCAACATCGGGCTCTACGTGTGGGCGTGCGCGAAGAACGTCGAGCGGCTCAAGGACTTCGAGGGCCTGGGGCCGGTCGGCTTCAAGATCTTCACGGCGGAGACCGGTGCCTACGACCCGGAATTCGCGAACTTCATCACCACGGATCCGGCAGTGCTCTACCGCATCCTCAAAGAGATCGGGGAGATGGGCAGCCTCGCCGCGATCCACTCGGAATGCCAGTCGCTGATCAGCCATTTCGAGGACGACGCGAAGAAGAAGAGCATGCCGCCCGACATCCGCGCCTACCTGCACAGCCGGCCGCAGGCGGTGGAGGATGTGGCCGTGTTCTCGGAGGTTGCAATCGCCCGCCAGGCGAATGCGCGCGTGCATATCTGCCACGTGGTCGGCAAAGGCGCGGTCGATTTCCTGCGCTGGGCCAAGGCGTCGTACTACCCGAACGTATCCTGCGAGGCGGCGCCGCACAACCTGCTGATGACGGCCGACCAGACCGCCGGCCTTGGCTCCGTCGCCAAGTTCAGCCCGCCGGTTCACGGCGAGGAGCATCGCGCGGCGCTGTGGCAGGGCCTGCTCGACGGGACGATCGATATCGTCGGCAGCGACCATGCGCCCCAGGACTACGAGAAGAAGCACAACCCGAACATCTGGCAGGCGTCGCCGGGAAGCCCGGCGCTCGATTACTGGGTGCCGCTCATGCTCGACCGCGTCGCGCGGGGCGACATGACGATGCAGCGCTTCGTCGAAGCAGCGGCGGCAAGGCCGGCCAAGATTTTCGGCGTCTATCCGAAAAAAGGATGCCTAGAGGTCGGTGCCGATGCGGATGTCGTCGTGATCGATATGGACAAGACTTCGCGGGTCGATCCGACGCGGTTCAAGAGCAAGGCCAAGTACACCGCGTTCGACGGCTGGCCGATGCGCGGCATGCCGGTCATGACGTTCGTCAGCGGCTCTCTGGTCGCGAAGGACGGCGAGATCGTGGGGCGTGCCGGTACCGGGACGATGGTGACGCCCGGCACGTGAGAGGAACGGCATCGCCGGGAATCAACGAAAGCGCGTCCATGGAAAGCCATAACGCGAGCGAGCTCAGGGAAGGCGTGCCGCTGTACCTGCAGGTTCGCAACGTCATTGCATCCGAGCTCGCGCACGGCGCGTGGAAGCCCGGCGAGCAGCTGCCGACCGAGCCGGAGCTGAGCGCCCGCTTCAAGGTGAGCGAGGGAACCGTACGCCAGGCCCTGCTTGCGCTCGTCAAGGACGGGAGGCTCACTCGCCGCTCGGGCAAGGGAACGTTCGTCACCAAGCCTCGGTTCGACCGGAGCTTTGCGCGGTTCTTCCGGTTCCGGGGCGATACCGGCCAGGTCGATCCCGATTTCCGGCTGGCGGTGATCGATGTCAAGGTGCTCGCCTCCGCCGACCCGGCGGTGACGGCGACCCTCGGCCTGCGACGCGGCGCGAGGGTGCTCGCGATTCACCGGACCATCATGCAGGACGACGTCGTGGTCTGCCACTACGTCTCCCACCTGTCGCACGCGGAGTTCGGGACGCTCACGATGGAAGACATGGAAGACAGCGTACTTTATGACTTGCTCGAATCGAAGTTTCACATTCACATTGTTCGGGCCACGGAAACGCTGCAGGCGCGCGCCGCCGGCGCGGAGGACGCCAGGATTCTCCACATCGGGGAGGGAGAGCCCGTGATCGCGGTCGGGCGCGTGGCGTACACCTACCAGGAGCGGCCGGTCGAGTACCGCACCACGATCGGCCGCAGTGACAAGTTTCGCTACGAAATTCAGTTGAGCTGAGGCACTTCCGGAAGGCAGGGAGCGCGACCGGCATGATTCATCAGTCTCTGATCTACGGAAACAAGTTTGGCTCCCCCCGCATGCGGGAGGTTTGGACCGAGAAAGCCCTGGTGCAACGCTGGCTGGACGTGGAGGCGGCGGTCGCCTGGGCGCAGGGCGAGCTGGGCATCATCCCGAAGCGCACTGCGCGCGAAATTATCCGGCACTGTGACGTCGGGACGGTAAGGCCGGCGTCGATCGCCCGATACCACGACAAGACCGGGCACGTCATCGTCTCGCTGGTCAAGGCGTTTCGCGATGCCGCGCCCGACGTGGGTGAGCTGTTTCATTTCGGCCCGACGACGCAGGACATACTGGACACCGGACTGACGCTGCAGATCAGGGACGCGCTGCGGCTCCTGGTTCCCGCGCTGTCGCGCCTGCAGGAAACGCTGAACCGCCAGGCGTGGCGCTATCGCGACACCGTCATGGCCGGGCGTACCGAGGGGCAGATCGCCGCGCCGATCACACTGGGCCACAAGCTGGCCGTGCTGGCGTCGGAGCTATCGGATCACTTGGCGCGTCTGGCGCAGACCTCGGAGCGCCTGATGTGGGTCACGCTGTTCGGCGCGACCGGGGTTCAGTCGTCCTTCAGCTACATCGCCGACCAGCGAACCGCGAAGAAGCTGCTGCGGCTTGTGGCCAGGCGGCTGGGGCTGCAGGTGCCGACCATCTGCATGCACCACAGAACGGATCGCTTTGCCGAGCTCGGTTGCGTCCTGGCGGGTATCCTCTCGACGTTGGGGGAGACGGGGCTCGAGATACGCGACCTGCAGCGCTCCGAAGTGGGGGAGGTGGCCGAGCCGTGGTCCGCGGACCAACACAGCAGCAGTACGATGCCGCAGAAGCAAAATCCGGAGATGAGCGAGTGGCTGGAAGGGCTCGCGAAGCTGGGACGGGGATACGCGATGAGCCTCCTCGACATTCAGCAGCAGCACGAGCGCGACATTTCACGGCTGCCCCCCGAGCTTCATGCGATTCCCAATCTCTTCCTGCACACGATTGCCGCGGTTGAGTCGGCCAATTCCGTGCTGGCAGGGCTTCGCGTGTTCAAGGATCGCATGCGGGAGAATCTCCTCCTCAACGGCGGGCTGATCATGTCGGAAGCGTTCATGCTGCTGCTCGCGAAGGAAAGCCGCCGCAAGGTCTGGGCGCATCAGCTCTGCCATGACATCGCAATGGAAGCCGCCCGGAGCCGGCGTCCGATCATCGATCTCCTCGCGGGAAATCGTGATGTCGCCCGGTATCTCTCCCCGCGGCAGATCAGGGACGCCTGTGATCCGATGAATTACATCGGAACGGCGGTATCGCAGGTCGAAGATACCGTCGCCCTGTGCCGCCGCCGCGGCAAGGCGTCGGAGAAGATCTTGCGGGGAATGCTGGGGACCGCTGCGGTTCGCAGCGGGCAGCGCAAACGCCGGGCCGCGAAGCGATCGGCATGACAAGAAGCGGAAACTGCGGCTGGGCCGCCGGGAGGCATCGATGAAAGCCAGGTATCGCGGTGAAGCATTCAGCGCACCGCTCGCGAGTCCGCCCTATCTCGAGCCCCCGTATCCGGTCGAGGACGCAAAGCTGGCGATCGTTCGTTACAAGGCGGATATCAAGGCCATTGCCGCTTTCATCCCGAAACCGCTTGAGCCGGCAGGGGATGGCGTGGTGACCGCGTTTGTGGGCGACATCTGGCAGACGGGCGGCCCGGGTGAATACCACGAGGGCGGCATTGCTCTCGGCGTGAGATACCGGGGCATTGCGGCATCCTACATGCCGTTTCTGCTGACCTCGACCGACGATGCGCTGCTGGTGGGCCGGGAAGTATTCGGCATGCCAAAGCTTTTGTGCGACCCCGGGACGATCTGGATTGACGGCAACGCGCGCCGGGCGAGCCTCGTGCGCCGCGGCGATGAGATCCTGGCGGTCGGCGTGAATCTGGAGCGTGCAGGGGCGGGGCTGAAGCTGCTGCCGGCGCACCGATTGTTCATCAAGAAGATTCCAAGCCCGGATCCGAAGTGGCCGTCGCTCCGCCAAGTGATCCATCAGCGCCTGTCCGGGCATCGGGTGAAGCATGCGTTCCGGGGTCGAGGTTGGGTGAGAATCGGCGGAAACGTGGCAATTGATCTGTCCGCCCTTGCGCCCGTGTCGGTTCTGGAGTCGTGGTACATCGAGGCGAGCTGGGACGTGCCGGCCGCGAAAGTGCTGCTGGAGGAGAAAGTCTGAGCCGATTGACGCAACAAAATGCAGATCTACTGGAGGCGCCATGAGAGTCTCGCAACTGTCGAAAGCCGCCCTCGCATTTCTGGTGTTGCTGCCTGCCTTCAACGCGAGCGCGCAGCAGTCCGGTACCTTCATCAGGCCGGTGCGCATCCTCGTTCCGTATCCGCCCGGAGGTGCGGTCGATGTCATCGCCCGGACCTTGAGTCCGAAGCTCACCGCGAGCATGGGGCAGCAGATCATCGTGGAGAACCGCCCCGGCGCGAGCGGCATCATCGCATCGGAGGCGCTGATCAACTATCCGCCGGACGGCCATGCGTTCATTATCGTGATCAGCAGTCATTCGGTGAACCCCTCCCTTTACAAGAAGCTGCCGTACGACACCCTAAGCGATTTCGCGCCGCTGACGCTGATCGGAGCAGGGCCGAATGTCGTGTCCGTGCATCCGTCGCTTCCGGTGAAGTCGGTGAAGCAGCTGGTCGCACTGGCGAAGGCTCACCCCAAGGACTTCAACTACGCCCATTTCGGGGCTGGCAGCTCGTCGCACCTTTCGGGCGAGCTCTTCAACATTCTGGCCAAGGTCACGATGGTCGGAATTCCCTACAAGGGCGCCGGGCCCGGCGTGACTGCAGTCATCGGCGGGCACGTCCTGCTGATGTTCGGCAACATGCCGGTCTCGCTGCCGCACGTGAAGTCGGGGAAGCTGCGTGCACTGGCCGTGACGAGTGCCGGCCGGTCCCCGGCTGCGCCCGACCTGCCGACGGTTGCCGAATCCGGGCTGCCCGGATACGAGACCGGAGAATGGTGGGGCGCGCTCGCGCACGGCAAGACACGCCCCGAGCTGGTGAAGCGATTGAACGAGGAGATCGTGAAGGCCCTCGCCGACCCGCAAGTGAAGGAGAGACTATCGGCTCTTGGCGCGGAGCTGGCTGGGACCTCGTCCGAAGACTTCGACGCTTTCATCCGACAGCAAATGGATAAATGGGGACGGGTCGTGAAGCAGGCGGGCATTCAGCCGGGTTGAACGGCCCGGACGCCCTGAATTCGACTGGGACGCCCGGTAGCCGGCCCGTCTGCAGGGCAAGGCGTGCAGGGAGGAACTCCGGTGGCCGCGGACGCGGCTGGTCTGCGCGCTTAATCCGCCGCCCCGGCAGCCGGGGCCTTGCTTTGCGCTTCGCGCCGCCGCATGCGGCGCAGTCCCATCCACAGCACCATCACCGTGAGCCCCAGGGATACGACACAAACGGGGCTGTCGAAGAACCGCGTCAGATCGCCGCGGAAAATCACCATCGACTGCAGGAGCGAGGTTTCCAGCGGCCGGCCCAGGATCAGCGCGATGATGAGCGGCACCGCCGGAAACTTGTAGCGGTCCATGAAGAAGCCGAGCAGCCCGAAGCCGAGCATCACGCCGACGTCGAAGTAGCTGTTGCCGACCGAGTAGGTGCCGGCCACGGCGATGAACGCGATCACCGGCGCGAGAATGTGGCGCGGGACGTTGACCACGTACTTGGCGAGATGCATGAAGCCCTTGCCGAGGAAGTAGACGATCACGTTGGCGCCGATCAGCGCCAGAATCAGGCCGTAGACGATGTCTCCCTGCTCCTGGAACAGCCGCGGCCCGGGTGCGAGCCCCTGCGCCAGAAACGCGCTGTAGAGCACGGCCGCCACCAGGCTGCCGGGTATGCCGAGGGTCAACAGCGGGATCAGGTTGGGACCGGCGACCGCGCTGTTGCCGGCCTCCGCCGCCGAGATGCCCTCGAGCGAGCCCTTGCCGAATTCCTCGGGCTTCCTGGAAGCGCGGCGTGCCACGCTGTACGAGACAAAAGCGGTGGACGAGGGCCCGATGCCGGGTGCCGCGCCGAGCACCGAGCCGATGCCGGTCGCGCGCAGTATGGTCGGCCACAGCGCACGAAATTCCTTCCAGCTCAGGCGGTCATCCGCCCGCGTTCGCTTGCGAATTTCCAGGTAGCCGATGTTCTCCACCTTCACCGCCATGCGCATCACTTCCGACATGGCGAACAGCCCGATCAGCGCCGGCAGGATGCCGAACCCGTCCGACAGCTGCACCGTGCCGAACAGGAAGCGCTGGCTGCCGGTCACGGTGTCGATGCCGACCGACGCGAGCACCAGGCCGAAGAATGCCGAGGCGAGCCCCCTGAACGGCGAGACGCCGATGAACGTGCCGACGATGACGAGCGCGAGCACGATGATGGTGAAGCGCTCGGGCACGCCCAGCGCCTTGGCCGCAATCGCGAGAAACGGTGCGGAGAACAGCAGGACGAAGTCGCTCAGGCAATCGGCCGTGACCGAGCTCGTCAGCGCGGTCTGCAGCGCCTTGTTGGGGTAGCCCTTCTGCGCGAGCGGATAGCCGTCGAGCAGCGTCGCGGCCGCGGCGTTGGTGCCCGGCGTGCGGATCAGGATCGCCGGCACGAAGCCGCCGACGTCGGCGCCCTTGTAGACACCGACCAGGAACGGAATGCCGACGAGCGGGGGCAGGAAGAAAGTCAGCGGTGAGAGCAGCGCGACGCCCATGGTGGAGCTCAAACCGGGCAGCGCTCCGACCAGCAGGCCGGCCGTGACCCCCAGCGTGACGGCGAGCCAGGTCTCGATCGACGCAAGCAGCAGCAGCCCGGCCCACAGATTCTGCAGTACTGTCGCGAAATCCATCGCCTAATGCCCGAGCAGCGCGGACAACGGTCCGACCGCCAGCGTGACGTAGAAGAATTTGTGGAAGACGACGTACAGGACGATCGGGAACGCGCATACCCCGATAAGAATTCCCGGCCAGGGAATGGCTTTCAAGCCTTCGGGCCGTGCCCACAGCATGGTGAGCGCCACGCCCAGCCCGAACGCGATGCTCGCCTCGGTGTAGCCGACCACGGGAATCAGGAACGCATACACGATCGCGCTCACCCATACCACGATCGACCACAGCCAGCGCTTGTCCTCGAGCGCGGTCATTTCGTCGCTCGCCGCGGCACGCGAGGTCCGCCCCTGGCCCCTGCGCATGCGCAGAAAGCTGCGTATCGCCCACGCGATGCCGACGATCACCAGGCCCCATGACGCGAGCCGTGGCAGCGTCGACGGGCTCACGATGACGAAACCCCGGGAGCCGGGAATGGGCTCGGTGCTGACCTGAAACGGGATCAGCACGTGAAACAGTATGCCGATGCCCAGCACCACAAGGGCTGCGTAAAAGTTCTCTTTTTCTGACATCGACCGGTTCTCGCAATGCGCGTCGCACGAGAGCCGGCCGGAGCGGATTGCCGCCCCGGCCGGTCAAGGGGAAACGCTCTAGAGGTTAAAAGCGGGTCGTCCGGCGACTACTTCTTTTCCGCCTTCTGGAGCGACACGACGACGTCGCGGTACGCTTCGTTCTCTTCCGCGATCATCTTCTTCCACTTCGGCCCGGGAACGTAGGTGATGTCCTCGCCCAGCTTGCTCATGAAGCGCTTGAACACCTTGTCTTCGACGAGCTTGCCGAACTGCTGATCGAGCCACGATACGATTTCGGGAGGCGTTCCCGGCGGCGCGAAGATGCCGCGCCAGGTAGGCATGCGGATATCGATGCCGAGCTCCTCGAAGCTCGGGACCTTGGGCAGGTCCTTGTGCTTGCCCATCATCATCGCGATCGCCTGCGCGTCGCCGGTGCGATAGACCGCGAGCGCGTGCGACGGCGAGCCCATGGCGAAGTCGACTTCGCCGCGCAGCACCGCCTGGGTCATTTCGTTGCCGCCGCTGTACGGCACGTGCACGGCGTCGATGCCGAGCTTCTTGAACAGCGCCGCGGTGCGCACGTGCGTGATGCCCCACGCGCCGCTCGAGCCGTAAGAAAGCTTGCCGGGATTCTTCTTGCCGTAGTCGACGAACTCCTTCCAGTTCTTCCAGGGACGCTTTGCGGGCGTCAAGCAGACCGAGTTCGAGGCGTTGAGCAAGGCCACCGGCACCATCTTCAGCGGATCGTAGTTCACTTTCTTCACGTGCGGGAATACCGTGATCATATGCGGCGCGCCGAGCAGCAGCGTGTAGCCGTCGGGCGTGGAGTTGTAGACGTAGTCGGTGGCGATGGTGCCGCTCGCGCCAGGCTTGATCACCGGCACCATGTTGGTCTTGAAGTACTCGTTGTCCATGCTGACGATGACGCGCGCCAGTATGTCGCTGCCGCCGCCGGCTGCGAACGGTATCACCAGGTTGATGGGTTTGCTGGGATAGCCCGCGGGTTGCGCATGGACGCCGCCGGATACGGCGAGCCCCAGCGCGAGAAGGCCCGCAATCAGGCCGATCGTTTTCTTCATCATGATGTTTTCTCCTTTGGTCTGGTGTTGCATCAGATGTCGCAGAAACGACGGATGGTCTTGGTCGACCGCTCTAGTTGGACTCCCTGGGAGACGAAAAAATCCGCGACGCATGTGCGAAGCGGGGCGAGTTGAACACCGCGGCACCGAAGAGCCGCTGCAAACGGGGCAACGTTGGCGGGCATCGGTCTGTGCCGGGCAAGCGGCGGTTGCGCGCTACGCGCGCCGCGCTGGACCTACTGAAGTGCCTTTTACGCGATTTGTGCTGGATTATCAAGGCGCAGATCACCCGCTATGCCCCGGCTGTTATGTCTCACCAAGCATGAGGGTATGGGCCGCGCGCACGACGCGTGGCGCGCTTCTGCAACAAGGGACATGGGCATAACAATGATTTCACCGCGCACGTGACGCGCGGTCCTCGCCCGCAGCACGCCGGCCGTGGCGCGCGATTGAGGACGACGAATCGCCGCATGTATAATCAACTGGGATCCACATTTCGCCGGACCGGTACTGTCTTCGTGCAGGCAGAGCAGCCGCCACTGCACCCGGCGGGCAACGCGTAACAGGCGGTTGCTAACTTCAATAACGAGGAGGGTGTGTCAATGGTCCCGAAAAAACTCAGATTGGGCTGTGCGCTGGCCGTGCTGTCGCTGGTCGCCGTGGCTGGCTGCCAAACTACGCCGTCCGGACCCGAGATTGCGACGGCGGCACTGCAGCCGACCAAGGGCAACAAGACCAAAGGCGAGGTCACGTTCGAGCAGGTGGGCAGCAAGGTGCGTGTCGTTGGTCTGGTCGTGTACCTCAAGCCCAACCAGGAGCACGGATTCCACGTCCACGAAGCGGGCGACTGCAGCTCGGGCGACGGCATGAGCGCCAAAGGCCACTTCAATCCCCACGGCAAGCCGCACGGCCACTACGGCAAGCCGGAGCGCCACGCGGGCGACATGCCCAATCTCAAGGCCGACGCCAAGGGTCGCGCCCAGTTCAGCTTCGAGCTCGACATCATTACGGTCGCCCCGGGGCCGGCGAGCGTGATCGGCCGCGGGCTGATCGTCCACGCGAATCCCGACGACTATACCTCGCAGCCCGTGGGCAACGCGGGAGGACGGCTCGCGTGCGCGGTGATTCAGGCCATGTAAGTTGATCCATTCGCGGCATGAAAAAGGGCGCCTCGCGGCGCCCTTTTTGTTCGGGGACAGACCACTGTTTCGCTTTTTCCTCGACAGTGTGCGATGGATGATGCGGAATCCGTGGTCTGTCTCCGTTTACAGTCAATTCGTCTTTATCGCGAGAATCACCTCCGAGGGAAAGAGCAATTGCTGGAAGTATTCGCGCCGCATGACCTGAAACCCGTGCTGGCCGAGCGGACCATCAAGGCGGACCCCGCGACAGCCGCCCATCAGGGACGGAGA
>JBFKNN010000007.1:0-43725 GCA_041629335.1 Burkholderiales bacterium
AACGCACAGGAGGACATTTCATGAGTATCGACCGTTTGGTGCTGGCAATTGCGGGCGTGTTTATTCTGGTAAGCCTGCTGCTGTCCCAGGTACATCATGTCTACTGGCTGTGGTTCACGGCCTTCGTGGGCGCCAACATGCTGCAGGCGGCGTTCACGGGCTTCTGCCCGCTTGCGAAAATACTCAAGGCGAGCGGCGCAAAGCCGGGAACAGCTTTCAATTAGGTTTGTCCGGCAGGCTGCATGGCACTACGTCAGGGGACAGACCACTAAGACAGATATTGCGATCGATCAGTTACCTTCCCTGGTTCCTCGGGGGCCTGTCCGCTAACGCTGCCGGTAGCGCTCCTGGATCACCTGCGCCAGAACCGAGACCGCGATTTCCGCCGCGGCGCGGCCGCCCAGGTCGAGGCCCACCGGCGCATGAATGCGCGGTGCGAGCTCCGCGAGGCCGTGCTCGCGCAGGCGCTCGATGCGCTTGGCGTGAGTGCGCGAGCTGCCCAGCGCGCCGACGTAGAACGCCGGGCTTTTCAGCGCGGCGCACAGCGCCGGATCGTCGAGCTTGGGGTCGTGGGTGAGGGTCACCACCGCCGTGTGCTCATCCAGGCCGATGCGCGCCAGCGCCGGGCCCGGCCACTCGGTCACCAGCGTGACACCGGGAAAGCGCGCCTCGGTGGCGAAGGCCCGCCTAGGATCGATGACGGTCACCTCGAATCCGGCGAGCGCCGCCATCGGTGCGAGGAACTGCGCGATGTGCACCGCGCCGATCACCACCAGCTTCGGGGGCGGCGCGTAGCTGCGCAAGAAAATCTCTCCCTTGCTGGCCGATAGCGCGGCGCTGCGCCCGGCAACCAACAGCGCGCGCACTTCCGCGAGCTGCTCGGCGCTCAACGGCAGCTCGCCCGTGCAAGTGGCGCCTTCGCAGAGCGACTGCGCGCCGTCGGCGAGCCGCGTCGCCACGGCGATTGGCCGCTTCTCGGCCTGGGCGGCGAGGACCCGCTCGAGATAGTCGCGCTTCATTCGACGCGCTCGACGTGGATCTTCACCTTGCCGCCGCAGGCGAGGCCGATGGACCAGGCCATTTCGTCGGTCACGCCGAACTCAAGCTGGCGCGGCCGCCCGTCGGCGATCACCTGCAGCGCCTCGGTCACCACCGCGCCCTCGATGCACCCCCCGGAAACGGAACCCACGAACGCGCTGTCCGCGTTCACCGCGAGATGGCTGCCGGCCGCACAGGGCGACGAGCCCCAGGTGCTGACCACCGTGGCGAGCGCAACACCCTTGCCGGCATCCTGCCACTGCCGGACCTGTTCGAGGACATCGATTGCCGCTTCAGCCATGCTTGCCTCCGTTAGGGGACAGACCACTAAGATCGAACGCGCCCATCATTTGTCAGCATTTGTTAGTGGTCTGTCCTCGGTTGGAATTCGCTCAGGATACCAGCCGGGTCGATGTCGCCGCGCGGTTTCGCCTGCCCCTTGGGTGTGCCGGCGGCGATCCATCCCACCAGCGTCTCGCCGCTGCGGCAGTGCGCGGCCACGATCGCGGGATCGGTTGCGCGGTGGCCCGAGACCATCTTGCCCGCATAGCCCATCAGGTGCAGCGCCGTCAGCGCGTTGCTGATTGCGCCACCGACAGTGGCCCACTGCTCGAAGGCCGGGACCTCGGGATCCTGCTCATCGATGCGGGCGATGACCGCGATGACGACGGGCGCTTGCGTGGCGCGCGTTCGCTCCAGGGCGAGCGCGTCGCCGCTCTTGCCGCGCCGGCGCCCGTAGTCCTCGAACAGGTCGGCCAGTTTCTCGAGACCCGCACCGCGGGCGACAACGAACCGGAACGGGATGCGCTTGTTGTGATCCGGGGCGCGCAGCGCCGCCAGCGCCATGATCGACAGGTGCTCGTCCGAAGGGCCCGGCGGGCCGAGGTATTTCGCACTGACCGAGTAGCGGGTGAGCAGAAGGCGGAGACCTGCTTCGCCCTCCGGCGTTCCCGCTGGAACCGGAATCCCCGCCAAGACATCGTGTACCTCATGGGACATCGGACCTCCCAAGTCTCAAGGAAATCGGGCTCCACCTATTTTACGGCAAGGCGACGAACCGTAAGCGTTTCGTGTTTGTTCGCTGGGAAATGGCAGGTGAGATCAGCTCGGCTTGGGAGAGGCGTCAGATGTGAAGCGCAAGGGCAAGAAGCGTGAGCCGTGAATCGTGATCCGTAATCCAACATCCAGGAACCCTGTTAGGGGACAGACCACTAGCAAAGCTCGCCTTAGTGGTCTTATATCTTCGAAACCGCGTAGTCTTGGGTTTGCAGACACGGCAGCCTGTTTGGTCTGAAGGTTTGATTGTATAGCCTGTGGGACAGCCGATGGCGCCGTGTCTGATTCTTTCTTAACCCGAACAGTTGTCCGGGGCGTTTTCACCCCGCATCAGTAAGACTGGGAGGAGGAATCATGCAAGCACAGGCGGCGTCAGTGTTTGTGGGCATCGATATCAGCAAATCTTCGGTTGACGTGGATAGTTACCCGGTGGCGCAGCCGGCGTGCTTTACGAATGACGAGCCGGGGCGCGCGGCAGCGGCCAGTTATTTGAGAGGCCTGCAGCCGAGCCTGATCGTGGTCGAAGCAACCGGCGGATTGGAAGCGCCACTCGTGGGGCAACTGGCGACAGCGGGCTTGAGCGTCGCGGTTGTTAATCCACGGCAGGCGCGTGACTTCGCCAAGGCGATTGGCGTACTCGCCAAGACAGACCGGGTCGACGCCCAGATCTTGGCCCGATTCGGGCAGGCCGTTAAGCCCCCGGTGCGGCCCTTGAAGCCGGAGGAGACGCTCGCACTAGAAGCGATTCTGACCCGACGCCGGCAGATCATTGAGATGATCACAGCCGAGAGCAACCGGCTCTCGAGTGCGGCCCCGCGCATCGCCAAGCAGATTCGCCAGCATATTACCTGGCTGGAGAAGCGGCTTAATGAAGCCAATCAGGACCTCGACGGCATGCTGCGCCAAAGTCCTGTTTGGCAACATAAGGCGCAAGTAATGACCTCCGTTCCAGGTGTGGGACGAGTCACCGTGCTCACCTTGCTCGCCGAGCTGCCGGAACTGGGTGCACTGGCGCGGCGCGAGATTAGCGCGCTGGTCGGGGTCTGCCCCTACAGCCGGGACAGCGGCAAGTACCGAGGACGCAGAACGATTTGGGGCGGACGGGCAGCGGTGCGTGCTGCGCTCTACATGGCAGCGGTCGTAGCAAGCCGCCACAACCCGGTGATTCGCGCCTTCTACCAAAGGCTGGTGGCGGCCGGCAAGCTCAAGAAGGTCGCCTTGGTCGCCTGCATGCGCAAGCTATTGGTTATCCTCAACGCCATGCTTAAACACGACGCGTTGTGGGATCACCAACCACAACCCGCGCCTTGAGCTAGCTCCGATTCCAAGACAGTTGCTGTCCCCTAAAAGGCGCGCCAAAACAAGGCGCCGATTCCGCAAGGGAATCGGCGCCTTTTGCGAAGACCCGGCCTGACGGCCGGGCGGGGAGCGTTACCGCACGTAGCCGCGCGGGCCCTGGCTCAATCGACGCCCGCCGAAATGCAGGTCGGCGACCGCCTTCTGCTCAGGCGTCAATACCGCGTAGAGGTCTTTCACCGCGGCGCTCATCGCCGTAAGCTGCTTTGCGCGCAGGTTCATGCGTTCGGCGTGCTGGTCGATGCGCTCGGTTGGCGATTGCGCGGCGGAAGGCGGCTGGGCGTGAAACGCCACCATGGTGTCCACCTGTGCTTTTGCCTGCTCCGCATAGGCGTTCCACGCCGACTCCTGGTCGGCCGTGATCTTGAGCTCGTTCCTGAGGAACGAGAGCCGCTGATCCATGCGTGCGGCCGGCCCGCCCGCTGCCGCGCCCGGGCCGAAGCCCTCGCACGGTGCACCGGCTGCCGCGCCGGGGCCGTAGCCGCCACGCGGTCCGCCGTAGCCCATCATGCCCGGGCCGTAGCCGCCACGCGGTCCGCCGTAGCCCATCATGCCCGGGCCGTAACCGCCGCCCTGGTGCATCATGCCGGCGCCCATGTAGCCGCCGCCCCAACCGCCGGGTCCGAAGCCGCCGGGTGGATCTGCGTAGACAGCTGCAGTTGCCGCGGCAAGGCCTGCTGCGGCGGCTATACCTACCAGTATTTTACGAGTGGTTGTCATGATCGATCTCCAGTTGGTTTATCGAGGTTTGCCTCATCGGGGCTGCCGGAATTTGTTGCCCGTCATCCCATGGCCCATCGGCAGGTTCATTTAACCACCGGCGTGTAACCGCAATTTGTCAGGAACCGGCCTTTTTGTATCGCAGCCGGTCACCGGCCCGGATTGTTACACTGCGATACAATTTTCCCTTAACCGCCCCCGGGAACCCGCTATACAGGAGCCATGACGACCCCCGACCACGTTCTCGTCGTCGACGACGACGCGGAGATTCGCGACCTTCTGCGCGAATATCTCGAGAAGAACGGCTACCGGGTCACCACCGTCGCCGACGGCAAGGGCATGTGGGCCGCGCTCGAGCCCGGCCGGCCGGACATCGTGGTGCTGGATCTCATGCTGCCCGGCGACGACGGGCTTACGCTCTGCCGCAAGCTGCGCGCGCGCTCCGAGATGCCGGTGATCATGCTCACCGCCCGCGGCGAAGAGACAGATCGTATCGTGGGGCTGGAGGTTGGCGCCGACGACTATCTTGCCAAGCCGTTCAATCCGCGCGAGCTGCTGGCCCGCATCAAGAGCGTGCTGCGGCGCAGCCGCACACTGCCGGACAACCTGCAGCCGGAGACGGCGAGCCGGATCCGTTTTGCCGGGTGGGCGCTCGATCTGGCGGCACGCAACCTGGTGTCTCCAGCGGGCGTGGTGGTGACGTTGAGCGGCACCGAATTCAGGTTGCTGCGTATCTTCCTCGCGCACCCGAACCGGGTGCTCAACCGCGACCAGTTGATCGATCTCATGCTTTCGCGCGATGCGTTGCCTTTCGACCGCAGCATCGACGTGCAGGTGAGCCGTCTGCGCCACCGGCTGGGCGAGGACGCGAAAGAGCCCGCCATCATCAAGACGGTGCGCGGCGAGGGCTACGTGCTGTCGGTGCCCGTCGAGGCGGAATGATGATGCGCTGGCTGCCGCGCTCGCTGTTCAGCCGCATGGTGCTGATCCTGCTCGCCGGGCTCGTTCTCGCGCAACTGCTGAGCTTCGCGATCCACTGGGAGGAGCGGGGCCAGCTCATGCTGCAAACGAGCGGCATGCGTTCGGCGCAGCGCATCGCCGACATCGTGCGGCTGCTCGATCCGCTTGCGCCTGCGGAGCGCGCGCGGATCGCGGCCGTGATCGACTCCCCGGCTCTGCGCATTTCGCTCGCGCAGCCACCGCTGACGATGGCGCGCGACGATGAAAATGCGGACCACGCCGCGCGCTTCTCGGCTTTGCTCCGGCGCTTTCTCCGGGACGACCGTCCGCTCACAGTCAACGTGACCAGCGGCCCTCCGCCGTGGGCGCTGGCGCGCGGCGGACCCGGCCAGGGGCTGGGGCCCGGCCCCGGGATGATGGGCGGGCCCGGCATGATGCACGGGCCCTTCGGTGCGGGTGCCGCGCCGCGCGGCATCTCGTTCGTGGTGCAGGCGCGCCTGAAGGATGGAACGCTCGTCACGTTCGACTCGAGGCCGCCGCTGGACACCACGGCATGGCCGTACCGGCTCTTCCTCAGCCTGGGCGTGCTGCTGATTGCCGTGGTCGCGCTCACGCTGGTGGCGGTGCGCTGGGTTACGCGCCCGCTCAAAACCCTGGCCGACGCCGCGGAGGCGCTCGGCGCCGACATCGACCGGCCGCCCATCGACGAGACGGGCCCGCTCGAAGTGAGCCGGGCGGCGCGCGCGTTCAATACGATGCAGCAGCGCCTTGCCGCGTTCATACGCGACCGCACGCGCGTGCTCGCCGCAATGTCGCACGATCTCAAGACGCCGATCACGCGCCTGCGGCTGCGTGCCGAGCTGCTCGACGACGTCGAGCTGCGCGCGAAGTTCGTCAAGGATCTCGAGGAGATGGAGTCAATGGTGGGCGCCACGCTGGATTTCATGCGCGGCCTGGAAGCCCGCGAGCCGGCGCAGCCGCTCGACGTGATGGCGCTGCTCGAAAGCCTGCAAGAGGACGCGCAGGAGGTGGGCGGCAAGATAGCGATTGAAGGCGCCGCGCGGGCGCCGTATCACGGGCATCCCCGGGCGCTCAAGCGCTGCCTTGCCAACCTCATCGGCAACGCGGTGCAGTACGGCAAGTCGGCGACGATCACCGTGAGCGATGCGGCCGACCGGCTGCAGATCTCGGTCCGGGACGAAGGGCCGGGAATTCCGGAAAGCCAGCTCGAGCGGGTGTTCGAGCCCTTTCACCGGCTCGAAGGCTCCCGCAGCCGCGATACCGGGGGCACTGGCCTCGGGTTGAGCATTGCGCGCAACATCGCCCGGGCGCACGGGGGGAACATCGTCCTGCGCAATGTGCCGCAAGGCGGTCTCGAGGCAATGCTCACGCTGCCGCGCCGCAACTCGTAAATCGGTGACAGACCGAGCCATCCCGGATTTCTGTCTCCGGGAAAACGTGGTCTGTCCCCGGTTTACCCGGGCTTGCGCCACACCGTGGCGAGCCACGGCTGCTGCTCGCGCGGCAGGCCGGGCGGGCGGTAGTAATGGTTCAGCTCAATGAAGCCCGCGGCCGTCACGTAGCGGCGCCAGGTTTCGAGATCGTGGTAGGCGCCGTAACGCCCGGCGTTCCAGCCTTCCTCGTTGTTGCCGCGCGGGTTCGAGCTGAACAGCACGCCGCGCGCCTTGAGCGTCGCGTGAAGCTCGGTGAGCACCCGCGGCAGCGCCGCGCTCGGCACATGAAACAGCGCGGCGTTGGCGAACACGCCGTCGAAGCGGGCATCCGGCAAATCCAGTTCGAGAAAGTCCTGCTGCCAGACCTCGCAGCCGCTGTAATCGCGCGCCATGGCGGCGAAGCTCGGGGCGCCTTCGAGGCCGATCGCGATGTGGCCGAGCACGGTGAACGCTTTCAGGTCGCGTCCCGGTCCGCAGCCGAGGTCGAGAATCGTGAACGGGCCCGCGCCCTCGATGTGGCGCAGCAGCTCGGCGATGTTCTGGCTGACGTCGTGGTCGCGTGTTCCGCGCCAGAAGTGGTCTGCCTGGCGCTCGTAGTGCTCGAGCGTGACGCCGGAGATCTGCTTCAGGTCGGGCGACAATGAACGGTCATCAGATGGTTACGAAAGGGGTGATAAGTGAGGAGTGATCAGTGACGAGGGCGGCGCGAGAGGCTGGGCAATGCGCGGAAGGGATACAGGGAAAGAGCCCACGCAACGGGAACCTCGCGCCGAGACGATATCCAATTTCTCGTCACTCGTCACTCGTCACTCGTCACTCGTCATGCTCTCGCCTTGATCGGAATACCGCCCCGGCGTACCCATTCGTAGCGCTCCGCCAGTGCGTCCGACAGCGGCCGGCGCCGCGCGTCGTCGACCGCGATCCACATGCGCAGCAGGTGCCGCTGCCGCCCGGGCTCGTCGTGGTCGACGAACGCCTCGCGCGCGTGCATCGTGATGTGGTTGTTCAGCAGCTGGATGTCGCCTTCCTGGAAGTCCATCGTGAGCATCAGCTCCGGCCGGTTGGCGATCTCCTGCACCTTGTCGATGGCCTCGATCTGGATCGCGCCGGGCTTGTACTGGTCGCCGAATCGCGCGGCCGACTCGTAGTAGGGGCGGCTGACGATGCGTGCGGTCACCTTGCCGTCGCAGGCACTGAACATCGGAACGGTGTACCACGGCTGCACGCCTTCCGGCTCCTCGCCGCGCCAGTCGACGTGGAACATGCCGTAGAGCACCTCGAGAAGATCCGGACGCTCCTCGCGCAGGACGTTGTGAACAGTGTGCGCGCTCACCACCTTGCTCGCGCCGCCCGACTTGGCGGCGCGCAGGCAAAACAGTCCCAGCACGTCCACCGGCAGCTGGTCGCAGTGGAAGTCCATGCGCTGGTTGGTCTGATAGCCGCGGGCGTTGGGATCGGCGTAGACGCGCCCCTCGTCGCGCACGTGCCCGAGCCGATGACCGCGCGTGTTCTGCGACACCGGGTTGCCCAAGTGTGCGCCCAGGCCCCAGTAGATCAATTCGCATTCCGCGTCGGTGTAGCGGTCGCGCGGAATGCCGCGCACCAGCACCAGCCCGCGGCCGTTCTCAATTTCGTCGAGGATACGGTCGAGCACCGGGCCGAGGCGCGGCAGCGGAAATGCATCTGCCGCAAAGGGAATGCTCAGCCCCGCGCGCTTGACCCGGCCGAGCGCGGCGTCAATCTCCTCGATCGCAGCCGCGTCGAGACGATGGATCCAGGCGGGTTCGTTCTGGATTTCCGGGCCGACCCAGGCGCTGGGACCAGCGATGATGTCGCGTTGTCGGGTTGCCATGACGTTGCTCGCTTGTCTTGCTGACCGGCCGTCATTTTCGCACAGGCGCGCCGCCGGAACCGCCGCGTGACCTGATGTGATCCAAACGTCAAACCAGGGAATGGACGGGATTCCTGGAACTGGCGCGCATGCTCTCCGGCCATAAGCGGATCCTGTTCAATACCACCTGGATTCCTGAAGTGCGCTTCGGTCACGCGGCGCTGCGGGACGCTCCTTCCGCGTTACCGCGAAGGCCGGCGAGGATCGCCAGGGCGCGCTTCATCGAGAAGTCGCGGGTCTTCTGGTCGAAGGCCTTCGGGTTGTCACGCATCATGTAGCCGTGCAGCACGCCGGGGAATACATGCACCTCGACGTTCTTCATGCGCTGCGGTACCGCGCGATACGCTTCCAGCACGGGCGCCGGCGCCTGGTGGTCTTGGTCGCCCCAAATGATGCACACTGGCTGCGTGACGCTGTCGAGTTCCTTGATGAAGTCAAGCAGTTGCGTGCCGTGGCAGGAGACCCCGGCGTCGTAGCCGAGTCGCTTGGGGCCGATGATCGCGTACGGGCCGCCGTAGCAGAAGCCCATCGTGGCGGCGCGGCCGTTGAACTGCGGCAGCTTGCGAACTTCGGCCAGCGTGTCGCGCATGTCCGCTTCGCCGGTCTTGATCTTCTCCATGCGCGGCTGCGAGCGCTGCTTGGTGCGGTCGTCATCGCGGCCCAGCGGGCCGGGAATCGTGCGCCAGAAGAGGTCGGGCGCCGCGGCGATGTAGCCCTTCGCCGCGAACTCGTCGGCGATCGCGCGGATGTCCTTGTCGACGCCGTGCACCGCGGCCGCGAGGACGATCGCCGGGACTTTCTCCTTCGTATCGGGTGTCGCCAGGTAGCAGTCGAACTCACCGCCTTCGGCGGCGCGGATCTTGATGTCTTTGCTCGGCATTTGGATATCTCCCCGTTGATACGCGCCTAGGCGTTGGTCTTCATGTTACCGATCCCGCGCTCGTCCGTCAGCGCCCTTGCGTAAGGTGCCACGCGCGCGGCCGCCCGCTTCAGTCCGGGCGGCCGCTTGAGCTTCGAGTCGAAGTCAGCGCTTCGGGATTCCGGCGGCCTGGATCAGCGTCGCAAAACGTGCCTTCTCGCTCGCCACGTGTGCGGCGAGCTCCTGCGGCGAGCCGGGCCAAGGCTGGATGCCGAGATTGACCAGCCGGTCGCGCAATGCCGGCGCCTTCAGCGCCTTGGTGATCTCCTGGTTGAGGCGATTGATGGCGTCTTTGGGCGTACCGGCGGGCGCGAAGATGCCGTACCAGATCGAAATCGTGAAGTCCTTGATGCCGGATTCGATCGCGGTGGGCACGTCGGGCAGTTGCGGGACCCGCTCCCGCGAAAGGACCGCCAGCGGACGCACCCTTCCGGACTTGATGTACGGCATGACCGACGGGACGGAGACCACCACTTCGTCGATTTCCCCGGAGATCAATGCCAGTGCCGCCCGCGTCGCGCCCTTGTACGGCACGTGCACCATCTTGATCTTGGTGATGTGCTGGAGCATTTCATTCGCGAGGTGGTTTGTCGTTCCCGCGCCGCCGGAGCCGTAATTGAGCTTGCCATCATAGGTGCGCGCCAGTTTCACGAAGTCTTGCAGCGAATCCACAGGCACCGACGGATGCACCACCAGCACGTTCTCGATCGTGGTCATTCGGGCGACCGGCGTGAGGTCCGTGTCGGCGTTGTAGTTCAACTTCTTGTACAGCGACGGGCTGATCGCGACCGTCGGCGAGGACAGCACGATGTGGTAGCCATCGGCGGGCGACTGCGAGGCGATCTCGAGCCCGAAATTGCCGCCGACGCCGGGCCGGTTGTCCGGCACCACGTTCACCCCGAGTTGCTCGCTCAGCTGGTCCGCCAGCGCGCGCCCCTGGATGTCGCTCGGCCCGCCCGGCGGGAACGGCAATATCAGCCGTAACGGCTTGGATGGAAACGATTGTGCGAGAGCCGCGCCACACAAAAGGGCAAACAGCAGAGGCGCGACAACAGCAATGCTGCGGCTGAGAAGAGAATGCATCATTTCCTCCTACGGGTTTGGTGATTGACGAACCGGCGATCTGACCGAAGTTTCCGTGACGATGCCGAACGCGAGTCAGTGCTTCTTTTTCATCGCTTGTAATTGCCCTGCTGCTTCCACTCTACTGCGTATCCTCCCGCTGGCAAAGCCCTTTCCCGGGCGCTCACCGCGGCGCGCTGCGTTGATGCGCTATCTAATCGGGCAGACCGCCCCGGCAAAAGTTCCCAATGTCATGGCCCGGCGCCGGCGCGCGTCAACGCTTTGCTGCCGCGCGCCCATGGCGCCTGCTCCGCGGTGCGCCGTCAAACAGCCGTTTGCCCAACTGGTCAAGGAACGCGATCCATCTGCGTTGAAACGCCGGGTCGGTGCTGTCCCGGCCGGTGACCAGACGCGTGATCTGCCGGAACGCCATCGGGTAAGTCGCAAGACAAAGTATCGCAAGCTGGATCATGCGGTGGTCCATGTCGCGCGGCAGCTTGCCTTCCGCCTGCATGTGCCGCAGCTCAGAACCGTACTGCGCAATGCGCCGCCGCCGCGCTTGCTCGCCGGGCACGGAATTCCTTCTCCTGCCGGCCGCCTCCCACGTCAGGAAGCGGATATAGGCCTGGTCCTTCGCGCGCATCCGGAATCGCTCGACGAACAGGCGGGACGGTCGATCGGGCAGCGGCTCGTGCCACTCGACCTCCGGCCTGAACTTCACGTCGTGCACCGCATTGAACAGCGCCTCCTTGCCATGGAAATGGTGGTGAATCAGCTGCTTGCTCACGCGCGCGCGGCGCGCGATTTCCACGATGCGCGCGCCGTCGAAGCCGCGCTCGGAAAATTCGCGCGTCGCGGCATCGAGTATGTGCCGCCGCGTGCGCCCGCTGTCACGGATTTTTCCCATGGCTGTCGCGCCAGACTACCCAAACAGGCGCCCCGAGGTCAATCATAATTTGACAGCAGTAAAGTTACTACTTACCATCGGGCAGACACCGTGTCGAACGCGCAGGTCCCACGGAGCGGGCCGCGTCCATGATGAGGAGTGGAGCAATGACCGAGGTGGCGCAAGCCCTCCGTGACAAGACTGCGGTGTGCGGCACCGGTTTGCTGATCGGAACGTACCCGGATCGCACGCCGCTTTCGCTCGCGGTCGAGGCCTACCAGCTTGCGCTCGACGATGCGGGGCTGAAGCGCGAGGACGTCGACGGCATCATCACGCTGTCCTTCGGGTCGGACTACGACCGGTTCCTCGAAGCGGTCGGCAACGATGTCCGGTACGCGTACCAGGGTTGGAGTCACGGCCGTTTCATCGCACCCATGCTCCAGCACGCCGCGATGGCGGTTGCGACCGGCATGGCCAAGGCGGTCGCGATCGTGCACGGCAGGCGGCGCAAGGCCTACGGCCAGACCGCGGACCACGAGATGTGGCGACAGGGCCTGGGTCCCCACGGCGAAAGTCCCGCCTACGGCGCGCTCGGGCCGGTGTTCGGCGCGGCGATCGCCGCGCAGCGCTACTTCCACATGTACGGCGGCAGCAACGAGGATCTCGCGCCGATCGCCGTGGCCTTGCGCAAGCACGCCCGTCTCAATCCGTTGTCGATCCGGCGCGACCCGATGACGATCGAGGACTATCTCAAATCCCGCTGGATCATCGAGCCGCTGCGCATCTTCGACTGCTGCCAGAACAACGACGGGGGCGCTTGCATCATCATCACGTCCGCCGAGCGCGCGCGCGACTGCCGGAAGCCGCCGGTTTACATATCGGGCATGCAGGGCGTGCATGCCGGCAGGCAGTTTCATAACCTCACGCTGCCCGGCCTCGGGGTGGCGCAGCAGGAAGTGTACAAGTACAGGCCCGCGAAGGAGGATCTCCACGCGTACCAGATGGCCGGCATCACGAACAAGGACGTGGACGCGCTCATCACTTATGACGCTTTCAGCCCGCTCGTGCTGTTCGGACTCGAGCGATTCGGGTTCTGCGGGCCCGGCGAGGCGCGGGAGTTCGTCAAGGGCGGGCGCATCGAGCTCGGCGGCGAGCTTCCGGTCAACACCTCGGGCGGCCTGCTGTCGGAAGGCCACGTGATCGGCTGGAATCTCTTCATCGAAGCGGTGCGGCAGTTGCGGCACGAGTGCGGCGAACGCCAGGTCAGGGACGCCAACATCGTTCAGTACGGCAGCTTTCTCGGGGAATCTGTCATTTTCCGGAGGTAATATCGATGCAGCCTTCGCTCAAGCTCAAGGACGAGGCCACGGGGCGCTACCTTCCCGTGATCTATCCGGAGGAAATTCCCTTCTGGGAAGCCGCCAGGCAGCGTCAGCTCAAGCTGCAGCGCTGCAACGCCTGCGGCAAGGCCTGGTATCCGATCGGGCCGGCCTGTCCGTTCTGTTTTTCGATGGATTTCGCGTGGGCGCCGATGAGCGGGCGCGGCACGCTGCACAACTACGTGATTTTCCACAAGGCGTGGACCCCCTGGTTCGAGAAGCGCGTTCCCTACGCGGTGGTGCAGGTGCAGCTGGACGAGGGGCCGCGGCTGACGACCAACCTGCTCGACTGCGCGATCGACGCCATCCGCATCGGCATGCCGGTGGAAGCGGCGTACGAAGACGTCACCGACGACATCACACTGGTGCAGTTCCGGCCGGTGAGGACACCGGGCTAGCCATGCCGGCCGGAGAACAAGGAGCGGGCGGGAGATTTCTCGACGCCGATTTGCCCGGAACGGTGCGCATGAGTGTTGCCGAGGCGACTGAACTCGGCAACGGTGTGCTCAGGCGTTTCGGTTACAGCGGCGAGGATGCCGGCATCATCGTCGATCAGTTGATCGACAACATGCTCTGCGGCTACCGCTTTGCGGGATTGCCGCGGATTCTTGCCATCGCCGGCGACGAGAAGACCGGGCGCGATCGCTCGGCCGTGCGCATCGTACACGAGACGCCGGTATCCGCGCTGCTCGACGGCGGCAACAACGTCGGCTACATCGCGGCATACCGGGCCGCCGAGGTGGCGATCCGCAAGGCGCGCGCAGCCGGCATGGCTTCCGTGGGCGCCTACAACAGCTATTACAGTGGCCGCAACGCGTATTTCGTCGAGAAGATCGTGCGCGAAGGGCTCGTTGCCTTCCACGCGTCGGGCGCCTCTCCGCGCGTGCTGCCGCCGGGCGCCGCCCGGCCGATGCTGGGCACCAACCCGATCTGCTTCGGTTTTCCGTCCGACGACGGGCCGGTGATTTTCGACATGGGGACCGCTTCGCTGATGTGGGGCGAGGTGATGCTGCATGCCCACCTGAAGGAACCGCTGCCGGAAGGCGTCGGCTTCGACGAGCACGGTAGTCCGTCGCGCGACGCGGCGGCGGTGCTGAAAGGCGGCGTGGCGCCGTTTGGAGGCCACAAGGGCTACGGACTCTCGTTCGCGATCCAGGCACTGGGCTTGCTTGCGGGCTCGGCGCTCGCGCGGGGCCAGGTGCGGGACTACGGTTTCCTGTTCTGGGTCGTCGACCCGGACGTGATGCTGCCCGCAGGCGAGTTCAAGCGCCAGATGTCGGAGTACGTGCGTGAGATCAAGGCGACGCCGCGGCAGCCGGGCGTCGAGGAGATCCGGATTCCGGGCGAGCGGGCGATGCGCGAGCGCGAGCGCAGGCGCCGGGAGGGCATCGTCGTCGAGCACAAGGTCGTGGAGTCGTTGCGGTCGCTGCTGGCCGGGGAGGGCGGCCGGTGACGGATCAAGGCCCGGCCGTGGGCGGTCCTCTTGCCGGCATCCGAGTCCTGGACGTCAGCATCATGGCGGCCGGACCGTGGACCGGCGCCTTGCTGGGAATGCTCGGCGCCGAAGTGATCAAGGTGGAGCCGCCCGCCGGCGACGGCACGCGATGGGTCATGCCGACGCAGAAGGGCATGGGCACCAACTTCATTTCCATGAACGTCAACAAGAAGAACATGACGCTGGATCTGAAGAACGCCGAAGGGCGCGCCACCGCGCTCGCGCTGCTCGGCACCTGCGATGTCTTCGTGCAGAACTTCAGGGGCGGCGTGATCGAGCGCCTGAAGCTGGATTACGAGTCGGTTCGCGCCGACAATCCGAAGCTCGTGTATTGCTCGATCTCGGGCTTTGGCGAGACCGGACCACTGTCCAAGGCCGGATGCGCCGACCCCATCATGCAGGCATTCTCCGGCTTTGCCCGGTCAAACGGCGCCCCCGGCGACGCGGTGGAAGCATTTCGCTTTACCGGATTCGTGGATCTTACGACCGCGGCCGTTGCCGCGGAATCGATTCTCGCCGCGCTGCTGCAGCGGGAGCAGACCGGCGCGGGGCAGAAGGTCGAGGTCTCGATGCTCGAGGCGGCGCTCGAAATTCAGTTTACGCGCATCGCCGAGTTGCTCGGCGCGGGGCTCACGCCGGTCGCCCGCGGCAGCGCGTCGCCGGCGCTTGCGCCGGACCGCGCCTACGCGGCGCTCGACCGTTATGTTTTCGTCACCGTGCACAACGAGCGCGAATGGCAGGGTTTCTGCGCAGCCATCGAGCAGCCCGCGCTTGCCGCCGACCCGCGCTTTATCAGCAATCTTCTGCGCGTCCGGAACCGGGATGCGCTCGACGCGGTGCTCGAGCCGATCCTGCGCGCGCGCCCGGCAATCTGGTGGCTGCGCGTGTTCGCGCGCAACGGCGTCGCCGCCGGCCTGGCGTACGACTTCGAAACGTTCCGCAATCACGCCCAGATACTCGAGAACGACATGATCGCGCGCCTCGACACTCCGCACTGGGGCGCGATTTCGGTAGGCGGCCTGCCGTGGCATTTTTCGCGCACGCCGTGCGCGGTGCGCGCGCCGGCGCAGCCCGGGGAGAACACCGGCGAAATTCTCGCCGGTCTCCCCGGGGCGGTATCCGCGGGGCAGGCGGACCATGCTTGAGAATCTGAAGGTGATCGAGATGGCGGAAGGCGGCGCAGGGCCGCTGGCCGCAACGCGCCTCGCCGATTTGGGCGCCGCCGTGATCAAGATCGAGGCCGGCGAGGGCGACTGGATGCGCGGCGCGGCGCCGTCCATGCCCGGCGGCATGGGCGCGGCGTTCTTCCACCTCAATCGCGGCAAGCGCTCGCTCGCGCTCGGAACCCGGCCCGAAGCAGCCGCACCGCTCCTGCGCGCGCTCATCGCATCGGCCGACGTGTTCATCACGGATCGCGATGACGCCGAGCTCGGGCGCCTGGGAATCGCGGATGCGGGTGATGCGCGTCTTCCGGACAATCCGCGCCTGATCGTGGTGCGTCTGAGTCCGATGGGGTCCAGGGGGCCTATGGCGCGCTGCAAGGGCTCCGAGCTCACCGCTCAGGCCATGGCGGGATACACGCGCTACCTCGGCGCGCAGGGCGAGCCGCCGCTGCGGCTCGGCGCCGACGTCGCCTCCATGGGCACGGGGATCTTCGCTGCGCAGGCGGCTCTGGCGGCGCTTTACCGGCGCAATCGCGATGGCCGCGGTCAGCGCGTCGATCTGTCGCTGCTGAATTCGCTGCTGTCGATGAAGAGCATTCATCTGGCGGCGCAATCCGACCCCGACGTGTATTCGGGACCGCGCGTGGGCGGTGCGAATAATCCGCCCGAGCGGGGCTGGAAAACCGCCGACCGGCCGATTTTCTTTCAGTTCGGGGGCTCGGTGGGCGCCGAAGGGCGTCCGGGTTGGGTCGACTTCGTCAAGGAAGCGGGCCTCGAACGGCTGCTCGACGATCCGCGCTTTGACAAGAACGGCCGTACCACGACAGGGCACGGGGTCCGGGTGCACGAGGTGCGGGAGGAATACGAGAAGGCGTTTGCAAGCCTGCCTTCCGAGGCGCTGGTGTCGCTGATCCGCAAGCATGCCGGCAACGCCGCCACGTACGTGACCGCGGACGAAACGATGGCGCATCCGCAGACTGCCGCGCTGGGCATAGTCCGGGAAGTCGAAACGGGCGACGGCGGCAGGACCAAGGTCCGGGCGTTTCCGGCGCGGTTCTCCGCCGCCGCGCCCCGATTGCAGGGCAAGGCCCCCGGACTCGGTGAGCACACCGAGGCAATCGCGGCCGAGGCCGGGATCACAGGCGCCGATTTTTCGGCCATCGTGGAGCGCGGCGGCCTGCTCGCGTCTGCCGGTGGCTGAAGCGCCGGCGCACAGGCTGAGTTCCCTGCGGATTCATCCACTGCTGGCGACGGTACGCACATGCCGATCCTGAAGAGAGCCGGCAGGCCGACGCTGCATTACGCCGTCGATGACTTTACCGATCCCTGGAAGAATGCCCGTACCGTCGTGCTGCAGCACGGTTTCGGCCGCTCGGGGGCGTTCTGGTACAGCTGGGTTCCCTATCTCTCGCGCTACTTTCGCGTGGTCCGCCCCGATCTGCGCGGGCTCGGCCGCTCGCCGGTGGATTTCGAGCCGCATGGCGGGTTGTCGGTCGATGCCTATCTCGAGGACCTGTTCGCGATTCTCGACGACCTCGGAGTCGATGCGGCGCATGTTTGCGGCGAGTCGTTCGGCGGCATCCTGGGCATGGCCGCTGCGGCCACGCGGCCCGAGCGCATACGGACCTTGAGCCTGGTGTCGGCTCCGGTGCGGCTGAACGAGAAACACAAGGAAACGTTTGCCGCGGGTTTTTCCTCGCGCCAGGAAGCGTTGAGAACCCTGGGCGCGAAGCGATGGGCCGCCATGACCAACGACAGCACGCGCTTTCCTCCCGGCACGGATGAGGGATTGCGCGAGTGGTATGCGGCGGAAATGGGCAAGTCGGACGTGGAGGTGCTGTGTGCGTTATACGAGCTTCTGCGGGATGCCACCGCGGAGCCATACTTGAAGCGCATCAAGGCGCCCGTGCTGGCGCTGTATCCGACGGCCGGCCCCATTACCGATGAGGAGCAGAGGATGCTGCTGCAGCGGGATATCGCGAATCTGCGCTTCATAGAGGTTCCGAGCAGGTTTCACTCGATACTTACGTTGAAGCCGGCATTATGCGCGCAGCACGTTCTGCAGTTCGCATCGGAGTTCGACGGCACGCCATGCCATGAATGACGGGGCGCGAAGCTGTCCGAAGGCATTTTTGCCCCGGCCGGCATGGACAGCGCCTGCGTTCCTTAAGAAAATGCAGCAGACACCCCTTTAAGACCTGTCTTGAAGAGCCGCTTGGGACGCTGCGCCGCGACGCGCAGCGGCATGATCCTGAGCCGCCCGGTGGGCGATGAACGGAGATTGATCGATGGACACACTCAAACCGGCGGCCGGTTTCGCCGACGTGGGCTACGAGGAGGCCCTGCGTCGTGCGCAGGCGCTGATTCCGCTGCTGCGCGAGCAGGCGGCGGCGTGCGAGGAGGCGCGCAAGCTCACGCCGGCGGTGATGGATGCGCTCCACGGCTCGGGGCTGCTGCGCTATCTTCAGCCCAGGGTGCGGGGCGGCATGGAACTGCGGTTCGTTTCGTACTTCGACGTTCCGGAGATGCTCTCGCGCGGCGACATTTCCGTCGGCTGGGTGGTTGCCAACCTCGCTTCTCACCACCGGAATCTCGTGTGGTGGGAGCCGAAAGCGCAGGCAGAAGTCTGGGATCGCGATCCCGATGCCGGAATCGCGTCGGGCATCGCGTTCCAGCAGGGGCGCGGCGTGCCCGCGCAGGGCGGCATCGTGCTCTCCGGGCAGTGGGGTTTTTCCTCCGGCACCGATCACTCCGACTGGAGCATGCTTGCCTGCATCGTGCGCGACGGCGACAAGCCGGTGGATTATGCCTACTGCCTGCTGCCGCGCTCGGATTACGAGGTCGTGGATGACTGGCATACCCTCGGCATGCGCGCGACGAACAGCAAGACCGTGCGCTGCAAGGACCGGTTCGTTCCCGCTCATCGGGTCCTCTCCATGCACGTCGCTCGGGAGGGGCATTCCTGGCCGGGCCTGCAGGTGCATCGTAACCCGCACTATCGCATACCCACCTCGGCGCTTGGCGGCCACTGCATCGGCGGCTGCATCGTGGGAAACGCCCGCGCCGCGCTCGAGCACACGATCGAGCTGGTCAAGTCCCGCAGCACGAGCTACACCGGCGCGAGGATGCGCGACTTCCAGACGGTACAGCTGCGGGTGGCCGCGGCCGGGGCCCGGATAGACGCGGCTGCATTGCTCATGCGCAATGACTGCCTGGAAGCAGAGCGCATCGTCGAGGCGGGCGGAAATCCGGACATCGAGACGCGGCTGCGCTTCAAGCGCAATTGTGCGCAGGCGGTGAAATGGTGCACCGAATCGGTTGATTCGCTGCACGAGATGGCCGGGGCGCACGGCATCTACGACAGCTTTCCGCTGCAGAGAATATTCCGCGACGCGCATGCCGCCGCCGGTCATTTCAGCTTCAGCACCGACGCGCAGCTGCCGCCGTGGGGGCTGGTCGCGCTGGGCGGCGAGTTCAAGAGCCCGACGCTATGAAAGACGAGGCGGGAGGCGGGAGGCGTAAGGCGGAATGAGCCAGGCAGAAGGGGTCCCGGCACGGGCTGCGAATGGCGCGCTAGGCTTCTCCGAACAATCTCCGCGCCGTGCCGCTCATGATCTGCGCTTTCTCCGCGGCGGTCAGGCCGGGCGTCGCCTCGAGCGCCGCGATCGGGTCCTCGTAGCCCATGTTGAAGGGATTGTCGGTGCCGATCACCACATGGTCTGCCCCCGCCATGTTGATGAGATGCCGGGTGGAGCGCGGATCGTGGGTGAGCGCGTCGAAGTAGAAGCGCTTGAAGAGTTCGTAGGGCGAGCTTTTCGTGGCTGCGCCGGCGGCGGGCCGGTGCTTGTGGGCACGAGCGAAACGGCCGATCTGGTACGGCACGTAGCCCCCGCCGTGGGGAATCACGATGCGCAGCGTCTTGAGATCGTCCAGCGCGCCGCTTGCCATCAGGTGCGCCGCCATCAGCGTCGAGTCGAGCGGATAGCCCACCGTGTTGGGCAGCTCGTAGGCGTCCATGGCGCCCTTGGCGGCACAGTCGTACGGGTGCGTAAAGATGAAGCAGCCGAGCTGCTCGATGGTCTTTAACACCGGACGGAATCTTGCCGCCGCGAGCATCTCGCCCTCGACCGAGGTGCCCAGTTCTACCGCCTTGAACTTGTATTCCTTCACCACGCGCTCGAGCTCGACGATCGCCGCGTCGGGGTCCTGCATCGGCAGCGTCGCCATGCCGCGCAGCCGCGCCGGGTGCTTCGCCACCATTTGCGCGATGCCGTCGTTGCTCAGCCGCGAGGCGGCGAGCCCCGCCTCCGGGGGCAGGGCGTAGAAATAGATCGGCGGCGCCACCGACAACGCGGAAATCTCCACGCGCATGCGGTCCATCGCCGCGATCTTGGCCTCGACGTCGTAGAACTCGCGCTCCATCTCGCGCAGGTCACCGCGGCGCTCGAAGAAGATCCTGCCGTCGCGCTCCACGAGCTTCATGCCGAAGCGCTGCGGGTCGCGCCGCACCGCGTCGATGACGGTCGGGGGAATGACGTGGCTGTGCAGATCGATCGCTTTCATGATGCGGTTTGCTGCTCCGCGAGATGGAGTGGAGAATTTCCGGCGTCCGCCAGGCCGTCGGGTGCATGATACACGGGATCGCAGCGGCGCAGCCGAGGCGTTGTGTAGAATGCGGTTCAATGAAGTCATCAGCACCGGGCAAGATGCTGCTGCTCGCCTGCATCGCTGCTGCGCCGCCGATCGCGGCGGCGGAAATGCAGGAGGTCGGGGGCTTCGCGATCGATCGCACCGAGGTCACCATCGGCGAGTTCCGCCGGTTCGTGCAGGCGACCGGCTTCATCACGCGGGCCGAGCGCGAGGGCGGCGGGCATATCTACGAATCGGGCTGGACGCACAAGCGCGGCTGGGTGTGGCATTCGCCGTACGGACGCCCGGGGGGCGACGGCGAGCCGGTCGCGCACGTCACTTACACGGAGGCGGAAGCGTACTGCCGGTGGGCGGGCAAGCGCCTGCCGACCGATCCCGAGTGGATCGAGGCGGCGTACACCGAGCGCCGCGCGTCCCCGCCGGCGCCGTTCGTGCGCGGCAGGACCTACCCGTATCCCACGGGCGCGACGCCGGCCGGCGCCAACTGCCTCGCGGATTGCGGCCCGGTCGACCCGGTCGCGCACGGTGCCGAACTGCGCCGCGGGCGCGGGCACGCCGTGACCGGCACGACCCGCGCCGGCGTGAATGGCCTCTACGACATGGGCGCGAACGTGTGGGAGTGGGTGAACGCCGGCGCGCGCGGCGAGGAGCGCACGCGTGGCGGATCGTGGTGGTACGGCGCGGCGCAGATGAAGGCCGACCATGTCGCGAACAAGCCGCCCGATTTCACCGCAGCCTACATCGGCTTTCGCTGCGCCAAGGATTTGCGCTGATGACGACTGGAAGGAGGGCCGGGTGAGGAGCAACGCGGGCGCGGAGGTCATTTCTGGCGTTCTTGCGGTCGGGCTTGCGTTGTGCGTGTCGATGCCCGGCGCGTTCGCGCAGGTGGCGCCGAGCGAGGCCGAGGTCGCCGCCTATGTCGGATTGCACCGCGCCGCCGCCGCTGGTGATGCGGTGGAGGTGGCGCGGCTCATCGGGGCGGGAGCGAGCGTGAACGTGCGCGATGGCTACGGGCGCACGCCGTTGCATGTGGCGGCGTTTTTCAGCCGGCGCGACGTGATCGCCGTGCTTGCCAAGGCTGGCGCCGATCTCGGCGCGAAGGAGCGCGACCGTTACGATGCCGTGACCATCGCCGCGGTGGCGGATGATGTCGAAATCCTGCGGCTCCTGTTGAAGCTCGGCGCGAGCGCGAAATTGGTGACCAGCCGATACGACGGCACGGCGCTGATCGCCGCAGCGCATCTCGGGCACGACGACGTGGTCAAGCTCCTGATCAAGGCCGGTGCGCCGCTCGATCACGTGAACAACCTCGGCTGGACCGCGCTGATCGAATCCATCGTGCTCGGCAGTGGCGGGAGGCGCCACACGGAAACGCTGCGGGCGCTGGTCGAGGCCGGCGCCAGCGTCAATCTGGCCGACCGCAATGGCACGACGCCGCTCGCGCTGGCCCGTGCCCGCGGCTACCGGGAGATGGTGGAGATACTCCAGCGCGCGGGCGCGCGCTGACCGGGCCGCGATGGCCGCGTGGAGCGTCTATATCGTACGCTGCGCCGACGGCAGCCTCTATACGGGGATCGCGTGCGATGTGCCGCGCCGGGTCATGGAGCACAACTCGAGCAACCGGCGCGCTTCCAGCTACACGCGCGCCCGGCGGCCGGTCGCGCTGGTCTACCAGGAAGCGGCGGAAAGCCGCTCGGCGGCGAGCCGGCGCGAGCACGAGATCAAGCGGCTGAGCCGCGCGGCCAAGCTGGCGCTCACGCGAAAGCCGTGACGGGCGATGGCAGGTCAAACGCTGCGGCAACGGCGTGCTGCAGCGCCGACTGCGCGGCGCGGTGCTCAGGTCAAGGTGATGCGAAAAGGCGACGGGAGAAAATGATAAGTGGCGGCGAGCCGGCGCTGATCATGTGCTCTGACTCTGACGCTGATGCCAGAACATGACGACCTGGCCGACGACCACGCCATTGAGCAATCCCTCGTGGACGTGCGAGTCGGTCAAGCCCACGCGAAGCATCTTGCCGACCTCCCACGTCTGCTTTTTCCATTCCGATTTCTTCGGTTCGTGCGTTATGTTGTCCATTTATCGGGGCTCGCTTGGCCGGCCTGGCAGGGCCGGTTTTTCAGCATCCGGCGCAATATGATCGCGGATCACGCCGTTCAACTGGCAGACGATGAATGCCGGGCATTCCCTGCATCCGGTTGCCGGGGCACAGGGGCATGACCGTTCTCCTGATCCCGGCGCTCTCGCTGTGACAATAGCCATAGTAGCACGCGGCACGCTGAAGACTTGTCCAATTTCCCGCGCGGCTCAATTGCCTGCCTGCCGCGCCCGTCAGGGACCACCCCCAAGCCGCAATTTATTCGCGCAATCGCTTGCTTATTGACCGAAATAGGCAGACGCTATTCACTTGCGCCCGCAAAGCTGCCAGCGAGGGCTTTATGAACCACGATCCGATCCGATTCTGCTTCGAGTGCAGGCAGATGAAGCAAGCGAAGGATTTCAGGCCGCTATCTCGTGAGCCCGGCAATCCGCGCTGGGTATGCGCGCGGTGCTTCAACAAGTTGGAGGCGATCAGGCAGGAGCGTCACGAGCAGGCCGCCAATCGCGGTGCCGCCTGAAGGCACGAGGAAGCCGCGGCGGGAATCGGTTTCGGCAGTGAACCAGGACGGCGGAACCCGCCATGCCGGGTGAAAGCCGATGCGCGGCGGCCCGGCATTATTTCTTGGGCGATTTTGAATCGAGTCCGACGGGCTTCTTGACGAGCTCGGGCAGCATCGCACGCTCGAAGAATTCAACACCGACCTTTTCGATGCGCTTTTCGCCGATCACCGCTGCGGCGTCCGGGCCGGCTTTCTTCCATGCCTTGTACTCGTCCTCGTACGGCAGCCCCATCGACTGGGCGATCAGGTGAATGTAGTTGTAGGTCCTGATCCCGGCATGCGGCTCCAGCCCGCACAGCTCGCGATAGCACTGATGAAAGGTGGTGACGAGCGCGTCGGCCTGGTGCGCGCGCACGCGCCGCACCGTCTCGCGCACCATGTCCTCCATCGCAGCCGGGACCGTGCCGAGCAGCGTGCACATGTAGCCCGGGCCCGCATAGGCGTCGTCGACGACTTCGACGCCGGGAATGAGGCGCAGCAGCTCCGGCACTTTCTGATTAACGGCTGACTTGTCGTTGAACCCGAGGTGCTTGTGCACCAGCACGCGCATCGGCACCGGGTGCGCGAGCAGCTTGGCCAGCGCGGCGCGATGCTCGTGCAGCACGTCGACCAGGTAGGTGATCGAGAACTCGGGCTGGTAGGACTTGCCCATGAAGTCCTTCATGTGGATGAGGCAGGACGGGCACCATGCCACGACGCGCTCGCGCTCCATGGCGTTGAATTTCGTCACGGTGCGGCGTGCCAT
This sequence comes from Burkholderiales bacterium, assembly GCA_041629335.1. GTDB lineage: Bacteria > Pseudomonadota > Gammaproteobacteria > Burkholderiales > SG8-41 > JBFKNN01. The sequence continues at coordinate 23,433 of JBFKNN010000007.1, forward strand.
CCCGTCGGCGGCGGTCTGGTTGGCGTCCTTGCCGGTGCCGCAGCAGTAGTCGGGGCCGCCCGCGGCGCGCGCATCGATGCCGAGCAGCCGCAGAATGTCGAGGCAGCTGTGGATGATGTCCCGGTGCCGCAGCACGTTGCAGCCGTACCAAAAGGTGATTCTCTCGCTCATCCGTGCCGCCCTACATCCAGTCCGCCAGCTCTTGATCGGTCAATTGCAGCTTCGCAAACGCCCGGATCCGGTCAAAGTAATCGCGGTCTTCCTTGAGCTGGATCTGCTTTGGCCCGCCGAGACCGCCCGCTGCGATCATGCGCGCGATCCGCACCATCATCTTGGGATTGACCTCGTCGGGGCAGGCGGGCACGCAGGACCCGCTGCGCACGCACACCGAGGCCCAGCCGAGCGCTTCGGGGCTGCCCGCCTCGCCGCGCAGCAGGCCGAGTATGCCGGTGACGACCCGTTCCGGCTCGGCGCCGGCGGCCGCGGGGCTGTAGCGCGTCATCGGGCACGCCTCGAAGCACTTGCCGCACTTCGTACATGCGGCGAGGATGCGCTCGGTTTCCTTGCGGATGAAAGCCTGCGTCGCGCCGGTCGGCAGCGGCTGCCGTGACATGATTGCGCCCTCCACCGAGTACTTTACCACTGTTGCCACATTGCGGAGATTTCGTGTTGTTGCCAAGTGACGGGTGTGCGGTGACGCGCAGGGTGCAGCTTTAGCGCACCAGCCGTGGCGGTCGACGCGTCAAGGGTCTGGCGGCGCGCTGATGCCGCGCCCTACATCTTTCTCGTCAACCGCGGCGGGTGGCAGGTCACGCGGGTGCAGGGCGCGCTCCGAGTTGTGCGAGAATTCAGGAAATCGTAAACCGGGAAGCATGATGTCACGCCGCGAAGATCTTCGTCTCATCACCGGCCGGGGCTGCTATACGGCCGACTGGAACCTTCCGCACCAGCTTCATGCCGTGTGCCTGCGCGCGGACCGTGCACACGCCGAGATCGTGCGGCTCGACGCGTCGCAGGCGCTCGCGTATCCCGGCGTCAAGGCGGTCGTGACGGCCGAGGATGCGCGTGAAGCCGGCTTCAAGTCGTTCCCCAACATCGTGAACTTTCCGGGCAAGGACGGGCAGGCGCTGAAGAAGCCGTTCTGCCCGGTGCTGGCGCAGGAGCGGGTGCGCTACGTGGGCGAGCCGCTCGCGATGATCGTCGCGGAAACGGCGGCGATCGCGGAAGATGCGCGCGAGCTGGTCGAGGTCGAGTACCGCGATCTGCCCGCGGTTACCTCGGTCGAAGCGGCGCTGGCCGAAGGCGCGCCGCAGCTGCACCACGACGTGCCGGGCAATCTCGCGTTCGAGTTCGAATCCGGCGATGCGAAAGCGGTGGCGGCGGCGTTCGCGCAGGCGAAGTTCGTGAGCAGGCTCAAGGTCGACAGCCAGCGTCTCGTCGGCAACGCGCTCGAGCCGCGCGCGTGCCTCGTTGCCTTTGACCCCGCGAACGGGACCTACAGGATCCACGTGCCGCTGCAGGGCGTGGGCGGCATGCGCGGCCAGATCGCGGCGGTCACCGGGCTCGACAAGGACAGGATCGTGCTGGTTGCCCAGGACGTCGGCGGCAGCTTCGGCGTGCGCGGTGCAGCATATCCGGAATATTTCGCGGCGATGATTGCGGCGAAGAAGCTCGGGCGGCCGGTGAAATGGGTCGGCGTGCGCAGCGAGATCTTCGTGAGCGACTATCAGGGGCGCGCGCTGTCGCTGACCGGCGAGCTTGCGCTCGACAAGGACGGCCGGATGCTCGCGATCCGGTTTGACGACCGGGCGGACCTCGGCGCATATGCACCGGCTTTCGGCGCGTTCATCGCCACCAAGAACCTGACCATCACCGCGGGCGGCGTCTACGCGCTTCCCGCGATCTACGTGCGCACGCGGCTCGCCTTCACCAATCTTACGCCGGTGTCCGCCTACCGCGGCGCCGGCCGCCCCGACATCGCCTATGCGATCGAGCGGCTGGTCGACTATGCCGCGCACGAGCACGGCTTCGACCCGGTCGAGCTGCGGTTGAAGAATTTCATCCGGCGCGATGCGATGCCGTACAAGACGGCGAACGGCACGGTCTACGACTCGGGCGACTTTGCGGCGGTGATGGAGTACGCGCTGGCTCGCGCCGACTATGAGCATTTTCCGCAGCGGCGCGAGGACGCGAAGCGGAGGGGACGGCTGCGCGGCATCGGCATCGCCACCTACCTCGAGGCGGGCGGCGGGGGCTCGGCGCCCAAGGACCAGGTAAAGGTCGAGTTCGGCGACGACGGCACGATGACGCTCTACGCGCTCACGCAGTCGTCGGGCCAGGGACACGAGACGGTTTTCCCGCAGATCGTGGACCGCGAGCTCGGCATCGGCGTCGAGCACATCCGCTTCGATCCGCGCCCGACTCAGGCTGAGCTCATGGGCAGCGGCACCGGGGGCTCACGTGGCATCCTCGGCACCGGCAGCGCGTTCCGGGTGCTGGGACAGAAGCTCATCGAGCTCGCGCGGCCGCACGCGGCAAGGCTGCTCGGGGTCGCGGAAGGCGAGTTGCGCTACGGCGAAGGCGCGTTCCATGCAGGGGATCGCTCGCTCGGGTTCGTCGACCTCGCGAAGAAGCTCGCAGGGCCGCAGCCTCACCCGCTCGATACCGTCGCCGACGGCAGTTTCGGCGCGACCTATCCCAACGGCTGCCACATCGCCGAGGTCGAGATCGATCCCGACACCGGTGCGGCGACGGTCGAGCGCTACACCGCGGTCGACGACCTCGGCACCGTGGTCAACCATACGCTGGTCGAAGGCCAGGTCCACGGCGGCGTGCTGCAGGGCGCGGGGCAGGTCTTCGGCGAGCACGCGATCTACGATCCCGACAGCGGGCAGCTCCTCGCGGGCAGCTTCGTCGATTACGTCATGCCGCGCGCGGGATGGATCCGGCGCATCGACGTCTTCGATCATCCGGTGCCGACGCCGACCAACGCGCTGGGCGCGAAGGGCGTGGGCGAATCGGGCTGCAGCGGCTCGCTGCCGGCGCTGGTGAATGCCGCGATCGATGCGCTAAGACCGCTCGGCATCGGCCATCTTGATATGCCGCTGACGCCGGCACGAGTGTGGGCGGGGATCCGCGGGCGCGAAGCAGCGACGGCGAAGACCGGCTCAAAAAGACGATAGGGTAAGAGCGGCGAACAGGCGGAGCGTCAGCGCCGATCGGACGCCGCACCTGCGCGCTCGCACTCGACTGCGCCACCCCGCGCCGGTCAGCGTTCCTTGAAACGGAACGGGCCGCCGTACTTCTTCAGGATTCGCTGGTAATCGCCCTCGTAAATGCGATCGTATTCCTCGATCCACGAATCGAGATTTCCGCCCTTCCAGTAGTGGTAATCGATCGAGTAGGGGCTCGGTTCCACCAGCTCCGCGTAAAGGGACGGATCGCGCTCGAAAATCTGCCCCGGGCGGCACCCGATCGGGCGCCAGTTCGGGTCGTCAGGCACGGAGAGATTCTCCTCGTCGAAGTTTCGCGTCCGCAGGTAGCGCAACCGGTCCATGTCGAGATCCGTGATCAGCACGCCGGGCTCCGAGCGCTTGCCTTCCATCGATTCGGGCCCGGCAACGATGGCGCCGGCCGACATTTGCGCCCGGTAATCGAAGTTGTTGGACACGTAGAGGTTCTGCGTGGAGAGCACGTAGCAGAGGTTCTCCGCCGCCCGTGCCCGCGCGATGCAGTGCCAGGTGTCCTGCAGGGAAAGGCCGGTTCGGCTGTGCCGCCCGTGGATCGGCGACACGATGATCTCGGCGCCCCGCAGCATCAGCATGCGTGGCAGCTCGGGGCACCACAGCTCGCTGCAGATCAGCAGACCGATTTTTCCGAGATCGGTGTCGACCACGATGCGCTGCCTGCCGGGGAGCAGATGTCCTTTCCCGCCATAGAGATACGCGTTGAGCGGCGGGGTGTCGGGCTGCTGGCGCACGTAGCACGCGAGCTCGGTGCCTTCGGGGCCGAACAGCCGCAGGGTGAGCAGGTGCGCGCCGGGCACGTCGGCTGCGACGACGTTCCCGGCGATGACGTAGATCGCGTGCTGCTTCGCTTTTTTCTTGAGCTCCTCGACCGGGTCGAACGGAAACCTGCGGTTGTCAAGGGGCCCGGTCATCGGGCCCGGGTAACCCTCGGGATAAAGCACAAGCTGCGCCCCGCTGCGGGCAGCCTCATCGGCGTAGGCGATCGCGGCCTCCGCGTTCCGCCATTCGTCTTCGCCGTAATGGGAGTGGGGCAGCACTACACCTGCGCGCACGCTGGATGGGCCGGTCATGACGGAATCCTCCTCGCGCAAATTCTTCTGCGCCGGGGATGCCCGCGCCTTGATCTGGGTCAACTTTCGCGGCCCGGCCAAGGCCGAGCTCATGGCCCCGTGCGGCAGGGGCTGGCGGCGGCGCGATGTTAAGATCGCCCCGGAAGGTTTGCACGCCGGAGATCGGGGCGGGGCGAGGACAGGCAGCGGCAAAAGGGCCGGGCGGAAACGATGGTTTCGCTCGTATCGGAGATTTCGATGGCGGCAGAGGCTCCAAGCAAACTGGAACTGCATAACCGCGCATACACGACGTTTCCGGACCAGTGGAAGGCGGTGTGGTGGGCGGTCGGGCTGCTCGGCATGGTACTGATTCTGGCCGTTCTTCTGCTCATCCTTTTTCTGCCGTCCGGCGGTGACGGAGGTGCGGCCAGGCGTGTCTTCGAGAAATTTACGCTTGATTCGTGGAATGCTTTTCTGGTGGTCATCACCGTGGTGCTGTTCATTCTTCAGTCTGCGTACTTCTGGCTCGCGAGCCGGGGCGAGCGGTTGTTCCTGGACCAGTCGGAAATCCGGTACCAGTCGCCGTTGCCGCCGTCGCTCCAGTTCCTGCAACCGGGCTGGTCGCTGAGGTGGGACCAGGTCAGGCGCGCCCGCCTGAGAAAATCGTGGTGGCTGGCGGGGGCAGCCGGCGCCGAGCTCGTGCTGACGACGCATGCGGGCGAGCGCCGAATCCGTCCGTACGTCTGGGTGGACCCGAAAACGATGGTGCGCGAGACGCCATGGCAGGCGCTGCGCAGGCTGCAGGCATTGGGCGAAGCGGAGATGGTCAAGACCATTACCGATTTCGCGCTGGTCCGGTTCGTCAAGGCACGCCTTCCGCAATTCGATCTCGGCGAGGCCGGGCTGTTTCTTCCGCGGTCGTTCGCGCTCGAAACGAATCGGCGGACCTGGATCGCGGTTGCCGTGTTGTTCACGCTGGTGTTCTATGCCATCGTCGATTTCATGCTCAACCAGGAAACCTACGTTGCCGCACCGCCGTTCGCCATCTTCCCGGCGGCTGGTGGGATCACGACATTGTTCGTTTTTCCATGGCTGCGGCAGTCCGCGGTACCGATGGCCGAAAGTCTTGTCGTCTCCCTGCTGCTGGGAGTCGCCTTCGGCGCCGCTCTCTACCCCGGCCTGCTGAGGATCAATCAGATCACCGATACAGATGGTCTGCAGACTTATCGTTATGTCCTGCAGCGCGACCTGTCGCTGAATCCGGAGAAACCGGGTTTGCCGGCACTTGCATTTCCCAAGTTTCCCGAGTACTGGCAACAGTTTTCACCCGGCTCCACGCACGGCTTCCGGATACGCCGGGGCGGGCTCGAGTTCTACCAGATCGACATGGCGCCCGTTTACGCGAAGACGCGCGAGTTCTACCGCAACCGCCGCTAAGCCGCCAGGAAAGCGGTGATAAGATCGCAGCGGGAGGTTTGCATGGCACACGATCTCTTCCGGCCCGCCGCCGATGTGTTCGAGGCGGCGCAGACCCGCCGCTCCATCCGCGCGTACAAGCCCGATCCGGTGCCGCTCGAGACCGTGCGCGAGATCGTCGCGCTCGGGCGCTGCGCGCCGAGCGGCTCGAACATCCAGCCGTGGCGCGTGCACGTGCTGACCGGGTCTGCGTTGAAGCGCGTGAGCGACGCGATGATGCGCGAGTTCCTGAACGACGAGCCCGAGCGGCGCGACTACAAATACTACACTGATCCGATCGAGGAACCGTATCTCGCGCGCCGGCGCGAGTGCGGCTGGGGCCTCTACGGGCTGCTCGGCATCGGCCGCGGCGACCGCGAAAAGTCGAAAGCGTACCGGGCGAGGAATTACGACTTCTTCGGCGCGCCGGTCGGACTCGTCTTCACCATCGAGCGCAAGCTCGAGAAGGGCAGCTGGCTCGACTACGGGATGTTCCTGCAGACGCTCATGCTCGCCGCGCGCGCGAAGGGGCTGCACACATGTCCCGAGGCTTCGATCGCGAACTATCCCGACGTGGTGCGGCGTGAGCTCGGCATCGCCGATGAGTGGATCGTCGTGTGCGGCATGGCGCTGGGCTACGCCGATCCCGACGCGCAGATCAACACCTTCCAGCCGCCGCGGATCGGTGTGGACGAGTACGCCGTATTTCTCGATTGAATGACGTGGCGCCGCACGGGAAGGCGACGGACCCGAAGAGCGCGGTCACCCTTTCCGCCGCTTTGTTCAATGCGGTACGATATCGACTCTTTGACGTGACGTCGATCATGATCCCCAAGCGTGCTTGCATCGCGTTCCTGGCATTGCTCGCCGCCGCTTGCGCCGAGCTGCCGCAGCGCAGCCCGTTGCCGATGGAGCAGCGGCCGTCAGTCAACTTCAACGAGCGGCGGCCGAGCTTCGTGATCATTCACCATTCGGGCGAGAAATCGGTCGAGCAGACGCTCTCGGTGCTGACCAATCCGGCCCTGGCGGTAAGCGCGCATTACCTGATCGGCCGCGACGGCAGGATCTTCTATCTCGTCGACGAGCTTGCCCGCGCGTGGCATGCGGGCGACGCGTACTGGGGCGGCTTGCGGGACCTGAATTCCGCGTCGATCGGGATCGAGCTCGACAACAGCGGCGGCGAGCCGTTTTCGGAGCCGCAGATCGAGGCCCTGCTCGGCCTGCTGGCCGACCTGAAGGAGCGCTACACGATTCCGACGGCGAATTTTCTCGGTCATGGTGATGTCGCCCCCTGGCGCAAGACGGACCCCAGCGTGTGGTTTCCCTGGGAACGGCTTGCCGCGCACGGCTTCGGGCTGTGGTGCGACCCGCCGTATCCCCCGGTGCCGGAGGAGGTGGACGACATGCTGATGCTGCAGGCGCTCGGTTATAGCGTCTGGCAGATCGACGCGGCGGCTGCGGCGTTCAAGCGCCGCTACGCCCCGCACCATCCCTGGCCCTTGATGACCGCGCGCGATCGCGGAATGTTGTATTGCCTGGTGCGCAAGCAGCGCGACTTCGCGGGTTACGGCCGCTGAGGAAGCGGCATGCCGGCGTGATCTCTGCTATGCTGAATTGAGTCCGCGGCGCGATGCGCGCAGCCCGCTGCAGCCTCCGCCTGCGCCGCCAAACCGTTTCCGAGCTCATTGCACGGCCATGCATATCGAACGCGACCTCAAGCTCGACTTCAGCGATGTCCTGATCCGCCCGAAGCGATCGGCGCTGCCGTCGCGCGCGAAGGTCGACATTCATCGCGAATTCACTTTCCGCAACTCGCAGCGCAAATACCAGGGCATCCCGATCATTGCCGCCAACATGGACACGGTCGGCACCTTCGAGATGTCGGGCGCGCTGGCGCCGTTCGACCTCTCGGTCGCCCTGCACAAGCACTACGGAGACGATGAGCTCGTCAGGTTCTTCGGGTCCGCCAAGGGCGGCGCCACCGCCTTCTACTCGATGGGCATCACCAGGAGCGACGCCGAGAAGTTCGACCGGGTGGTGCAGCGGGTGGGTGAGGCGATCGAGTACGTGTGCATCGATGTCGCCAACGGATACTCCGCGGGCTTCGTCAAGTTCGTCGAGAAGTTCCGGCAAGCGTACCCCAAGGTCACGATCATGGCCGGCAACGTCGTCACCGGCGAGATGACCGAGGAGCTGATCCTGTGCGGCGTCGACATCGTGAAGGTCGGCATCGGTTCCGGCTCGGTGTGCACCACGCGCAGCATGACCGGCGTGGGCTTTCCGCAGCTCTCGGCCGTGATCGAGTGCGCCGATGCCGCGCATGGGCTCGACGGGCGCATCTGCTCGGACGGCGGCTGCGTCGCGCCGGGCGACATCGCCAAGGCCTTCGGCGGCGGCGCCGATTTTGTCATGCTGGGTGGCATGCTTGCCGGCCATGCCGAATGCGCAGGCGAGCTGGTCGAGAAGGAGGGCAGCCAGTACAAGCGCTTCTACGGAATGAGCTCGCGCCCGGCGATGGAAAAATACGCCGGCGGTGTCGCCGAGTACCGCGCGTCGGAGGGCAAGGAGGTGCTGGTGCCGTACCGCGGACCGGTCGCCGATACGCTGCGCGAGATCCTGGGCGGCGTGCGCTCCGCGTGCACTTACGTCGGCGCGCGCAAGCTGAAGGAGCTGACCAAGCGCACCACGTTCGTGCGCGTGCAGGGGAACCGTAACGGCGGCTTCGACGAGAGCTGACTGCGGGCGTCGAGGCGGCGGGAATCTGCCTGACCGCGGGCGGGCACGGGCATAGGAGGCATTGACATGCAACTCAAGACCGTGAAAATCGACAAGCCCGAGGCGACCAACTTCATCCTCGGGCAATCGCACTTCATCAAGACCGTCGAGGATCTCCACGAGGCGCTGGTCAGCGCGGTGCCGGGAATCCGGTTCGGGCTCGCGTTCTGCGAAGCCTCCGGCAAGTGCCTCGTGCGCTTCTCGGGCAACGACGCGACGATGGTGGCGCTCGCCAAGGAGAACGCGCGCGATATTGGCGCCGGCCATACCTTCATCATCTTTCTCGCCGACGGCTTTTTCCCGGTGAACGTCCTGAACGCGGTGAAGATGGTGCCCGAGGTGTGCCGCATCTTCTGCGCCACCGCCAACCCGACCGAGGTCGTCGTCGCGGAGACGGAGCAGGGGCGCGGCATCGTCGGCGTCATCGACGGCGCCCGGCCCCAGGGCGTGGAAACCGAAGAGGACGTTGCCTGGCGGAAAGGGTTCCTGCGGCAGATCGGCTACAAGCTGTAGAAGATCCGTTTAAATCGAACCGCCAAGACGCCAAGACCGCCAAGAAAAGCAAAAGCTATAACGGGGAACGCGCGGCAAACCGAGAATGACCCCAAACGAGCTGCTGTGGATATGACGCCGGAAGTCGACTCGATCCCAGCCATCGCGAGTACCCGTAACCGTCTGATTGGCTTCCGGATCGCGGTCTTAGTTTTGTTATCGTCGCTTTGGTTTTCCTTGGCGGTCTTGGCGTCCTTGGCGGTTCAGCTTTTGACTTTCCGATGAAGACCCTGCTGATCGTATTCCACACGATGACCGGCGGCTCGAGGCAGATGGCGGAGGCGGCGCTGAAGGGCGCAGCGGCGGAGGCGGGCGTGCGCGCGCGGCTGATCCGGGCGGCGGAGGCGGGGCCGGAGGACGTGCTGGCTGCCGACGGCTACGTGTTCGTCACGCCGGAGAACCTGGCGTCGATGGCCGGGGCCATGAAGGACTTCTTCGACCGCTCCTACTACGCCGCGCTCGAGCGCATCAACGGCCGGCCGTACGCCACGCTGGTCTGCGCGGGCAGCGACGGCACGAACGCGGTGCGGCAGATCGAGCGCATCTGCACCGGCTGGCGGCTGAAGGCGGTCGCCGAGCCGATCATCGTGTGCACGCACGCGCAGACGCCGGAGCGGATCCTCGCACCGAAGACGATCGGCCCGGAGGACCTTCGGCGCTGCGAGGAGACGGGCGCGGCGATCGCCGCCGGCCTCGCGCTGGGGGTTTTTTAGCATTTGGTTGCCGCGCGCCTCCGGGCGCCGTGGTCAGGCGCTGCAAACCTGGTTTCGACCGCGTCGCTTTGCCTCGTAGAGCGCGTGGTCCGCGACGCGAATCAATTCGTCCATCCGGGTGAGCGGGGGCGACGACGAGACGCCCGCGCTGAACGAGCAATTGAATTGGCCCCGGGCGCCGGCGTGCTGGACCGTCGCAAACTGCTTGCGGATGTCGTCGATGATCGAAACCGCGTGATTGGGTGCCGTATCGAGCATCAGCACGGCAAACTCCTCGCCGCCGTAGCGCCCGACGACGTCGGTGTGGCGGACCCGCCGGCGCAGTACTTGCGCAATGCTCTTGATGACGCGATCGCCCGTCGGGTGCCCGTAGCTGTCGTTGATCTGCTTGAAATGATCGATGTCGATCATCGCCAGCGCGAGGGGCGACCTGGTGCGCCGCGCGCGGAGGAGCTCGGATTCCAGCTGCAGCTTGAACGAGATGTGGTTGAGCAGCCCGGTCAGGCTGTCCTGCCGGATCTGTGCGGCGAGCGCCCGAAAACGTTCGGCGCGCGCCGATACGGCGGCGATCAGGTCGGCGTCGGCGATCGGTTTCTGCAGAAAATCGTCGGCCCCGGTCTGCATCGCGGCGAGCTGCTGCTGCCGTCCTGACTCGGTGGACAGGAACACGATGGGAACTCCGGCGAACTGCGGGTCCTGCCGGATGACCCGCGCGGCCTCGATCCCGGTGCAGTCAGGCATGTAGAGGTCCATCAGGATCAGCTCGGGGGAGAACTCCGCCAAGGCGTCCAGCAGCTCCGGCGCGCCGTTGATCGCCCTGGCATCCATGCCTGCCGCGCTGAGGACCGAGACGTAGTGATCCGCGAGCGCTGCTTCGTCATCCAAGACCAGAACCCGGTACGGCTTGCCCGGCCGCCGCTGCGTGATGGCGTCGAGGCATACGGCCAGCTCGGCGATGTCGACCGGTTTTACGAAGTATCCCTTGGCGCCGGCCTTGGCTGCTTCGATCCGGCTGTCCCAGTCCCATCGAACCGACACGCAAACGTGCGGTATGAGCCGGCCGGAACGCTCCTGGGCATGCCTCACCAGAGCGGGCCCGGCCAGCGCGCCCTCCGGCAGCATCACGTCCACGATGATGGCGGCGGGCAGCTCCCGCTCGAGGGCTCGGCTCGCGTCCTCGGCATTGGAAAAAACCTGGGAGTGCCAGCCCAAAGCGTTCAGCTGGGCCGCCATTTCCTGCGCCAGCAGGCCGTCGTCCTCGATCACGTAGACGCGCGGGTTGTCCGGATCCAGCGTGCGGTCCGTCGATACAGCGGGCGCGCGCGACGCGGTCGACTCCCGCCGGTGCCAGAGCGAGTGCAGTTGTGCAAGCCCGGCTTCGATTTCCCCGGCGGGGCCGGCCGCTGGCGCGCCGTCGCCCATGGCGAGCGCGGCGAGGGGCTCCTCGAGCTCGCGGGCTTTTTCGCCAAGCTGCTCGTAGCCGAACGTTCCCGCCGAGCCCGCTATGCCGTGAATCAGCCGCTGCAGCTCGAAGCGCTGCTCGGTGGTGGCCTCGCCGAGCTTTGTGATGTCCCAAAGGCGGTTGACCGCCGTCAGCCGCGCGGGAAATTCGGCCTCGTAGGCCTCCCGCAATGCCTGGAACTGGTGTCGCTTGCGCGACGCGCTCTGGTCATCCATTTTGGCCGCGGCCCCAGATCGTGCGCACCTGATCCGCCAGCTTCATGGCGTGGAACGGTTTCGCGATGACGTCGATAGCCCCCATTGCGAGGAATTGCTGCACATCGCGCGACTGAGCCTTCGCGGTGACGAACACGACCGGGGTCTTCCTGCACCCGTCGAGTTCGCGCAGCCGCTTGAAGGTGGTGGGGCCGTCCATGCCGGGCATCATCACGTCGAGCAGTATGAGGTCCGGGGCATAGCGCTCCACCTTGTCCACCGCCTCCTTGCCGGAAGCGCAGACTTCAACCTGAAATCCATCGTCGTTTTCGAGGGCGAATTTGACGATGGTGCGGATGTCGGCCTCGTCGTCGACATAGAGAACACGCAGCGGCCGAGTCATGGAATCAGTCCCATCTCTTGGACGAGTCGAGTAAGTAGGGTCAGTGTAACTTTTCTCTTTCCATCGAATATACGCGCCGCGGAAATGTTGCACTGACCCGATTTATACCAGAAGTCTGGGAGTTCGAATGGCGTCACGTGCGGGTGCTCGGCATCAGCGACCCGGTGCGGGAGGCGGAGCGGGGAGAGTAAGCATATACCGATGGATATCTGCCGGCAGATGCCAGCATATACCCGCGCATGCTTGCCTACACCCATAGATGCTTCTACCATCCCTCCCAACGCAACTAATTCACGTTAGGTTGCAGGAAGATGAATTTCTCTGCTTTCCTGAATGTAGCGGGCGCTGTCGCCATAGTGCCCATCTTAGTAGTTGCGGCGACTTTGCTGCATCTCCGTGCCCATAGGCTAAGTACTCTGGTGGTTGCGTTTGGCGCATGGACACTACTCGTTGGAAGTCTATCCACTGCTCTTTTGGTTCTCCGTGCGAGATACACCGATGCTCACACAAGCATAGATCTGGCCGAAGCGGCGAATTTTTACTTTTCGATCAGCGGCATTGTGACGTACATTGGGATGGCTATTTTCGCTGCAGGTCTTCTCTGGTTTGCGGTTCAGCACCCAAAATCGAATGCGACAAATAAAGCAACCTAACCGTGCAGTCGAGAATGACGCTCTGCGAGCGTTGCTCGCACGCGCATCTCACTGCAGACGTTAGGCGGCCCTACCAATGATGCGGCTACTCCGCTTGTTGACGAGATTTTTCGGCGTGCTGGTTGGGGTATTTCTTCTTCTATCGGGCGTTCTAGATATTGTCGGCTTTATGCCGCATTCAGTCGAACCTCAGCTACCGTGGACAGGCCGACTGTTGTCGACGCTGCCGTCGCTGGCTGGAGGCATGGTCCTGCTGATTCCGATGAGGCAGTTCGCGCAAGGTATTGGTTACACCCTGTTGTCCGCGGCCTACGTGATACTGTCGCTGGCGGCGACGGTGCTCGCAATCGGCGGAGTTATCGAATACATAGAGGGCAGCAAGCATTGGGCTATTCTGCCAACGGTATTCGTTCTCTTGGCGATCGCGTGTGGTAATTGGCTTGTGTTGCGGCATGCGAGGCGGCATGCACATGTCGCCACCTAACCCCGCGCTCGCGAGCGGACGCGCCGAAGAACGGTGCGCCGCTCAACGCGCGCGTCAAATATCCGGGTAGGGACATTTTCAGGAATTGATACGCTACCGAACTAGCCGCGACTACTACGACCGACTGCCGCCGGGAATCGCGGCAACGCCGCCGTTCCCCCTCTTGGCCTTGTCTTCGCGTCCCAGGTCTTAGTTTCTGCTCCTGTCCCTCAGCGCATCCCTCAGGGGGTATCAAGACGCTTTGCGGGTTTGACGGTTAGGCTTTTGACTCTCACATCCTCCGCAGAGGAAACCGCCGCCGCTACCGCCGTACCTCGATCCGGTTGACCACTCTGTCCACCGCGAACAGGCACCACGCATTGTTTTCGACACGGCGCCGCTCGTCCTCGCTTCGCACGTAGCCGTCCAGCGTGACCACGTAGTCGCGGCAGCTTGCCCGGATCTGCTCCGCCTGCACGAAAGGATCCATCTCGAGCACGATCTGCAGCGCGTCGACCACTTCGGCGTCGTTGTCCTCCTCGCCCGGCTGCACGTCGATCGAGTTCACCACATCGCGGCAGCCCGCCGTCCACCACGCGAGCACGCCGGCCACCCGCTTGTGCGACAGGCTGATGACCGTGCCCTCGAGCGTAACCACGCCATCCTTGACGCCGACCTCGATTGCGCCGCTGGCATCCCGGACCGGCACCTCGCGCAGCTGCTCGGCCCGGCCCTTCACCAGCGCGTTGATCGCGCAGTTGCGCAGCTCCGGCTCGCGCATCAGGTAGGCGCACACCGCGTCGCGCACCGCGCCGTCGCCCTTGCGCTCGCCCGGCGACACCCGCAGGCGGTCGATCACGCCGCGCACGCCGTCGACGCCGGCGGCGAGCTCGAGCGCGAGCTTCTTCGCCGCAACATCGCGCACCTCGCCTTCGAGCACCGCGGCGCCGTCGACGAACCCGATCGAAATGGGATGGCGGTGCAGATTGACACGCGGTTCCTGCTCCAGCGCACGGTGAACCTGCCTGACGACTCCATTGTGTTTCGACATGGATGGCTCCTTGCTGGGCACTCGACGGGAGGGGACATGCACCGTCTTTGCATTGATTGTAAGACTTTCCGCTCCCGGGAAAAACCCGGTGCGCAGGAGGGACAGTTGCCGCGGATGCCGTGGCGCCCGCGGCTGAAAAATCCTACATCGACGGCGGGTTGGGCGCGATCTGGGCGCTGCCGGTACCGCGGCGGAAGTTCCACGGCGCGACCGGATTCGCGTCGCGCCACAGGCCGGCATGGCTTCGCCTGGCGGCTTCTTCGGCGTCAGCGTAGCGCTGCCGCTCGTCCGGATCCTGCTCGTGCTGGTATTGCTTGTAATGCCAGGCGAGACCGGCTCCGATCAGCTCAAGCCCGACGTCGAGCGATCTTGCGCAGGCGTTGCGATCGCAGTCCGGCGCGAGCACCGTGCCGACGATGCGACCGTAGCGGTCGCGCTTGCGCCATACCACGACGACGTCCTTGCCGGAGACCCGCGTCGAGAGGTGTTGCCTGGCGCGCTCGCCGAAGGGCTGGTGGCGCTCCGGCGCGTCGATGCCGGCGAGGCGCACCTTGTGCTGGGTGCGCGCGCGGTCGAGCACGGTGACAGTATCGCCGTCGGCGACGCCGACGATCGTGCCGTGGAGCTCGGCGGCGACGGCAAGTGTCGCGGCGAGGCAGAGCGGTATGAAACAGACCAGACGGAAGAGGGAGATGCGCGCCGCGGCGGCGGCGCCCGCGGCGGCGGGGGCGGACCGCGGTGTCAGGAACATGTACTCGACACGCGTCGGATCACGGCGGAATTATCGCAACCCGCCGGCAGAAGTACAAGGGCTTATTCCTCGGAAGCTTACAGGCTCGCTTCGCCGCCCGCCGCGTCCCGCAGGTTTTTCTCCACCGGGTGGTCGTACGTGATCGCGGCGCCGCCAATAAGGCGCTAACGGCCACGGCCGTGAAGAAGATCAGGGAGGGCTGGATATTCGCGAATTGCGAGGGCGTGAAACCCCGAAGATCGGGAGAGCAGGCTGAATTTTTCCTGTTACTGGCCCTCGTGTTGCGGCTGTCGCCTTTGCCTTGGTTTTCGTGGCGGTTAGCGCCGTCCGGATCAGATGCCGTCGCGCGTGCCGCTGCACAGTTCCTCGCAGCGCCTCTTCGCGTACTTCACCGGATCGAACACGTATACGTTGAAGGTGTCGGCGTCGTCGCGAAAGATGTACGGCAGCTCCTGCGCCTTCTTGAAGCATTCCCACAGCTCTTCGGGCTTCATGCCCGGCTGGAAGTCGCGCATGAGCAGCGCATCGACCCAGGACTCGGCGGTGGCGACCGCCTCTTTCAGATCTTCAAAGCGCCCGAGGTGCTCCACCTCCTTTTTCAAGTCCGGCGTCTTGCTGATTCCCTGAACAATAAACGTCATCGAGGCATCCAGTCGACAGTCAAACAGAAATTCCTGCCCGGCGGGGTGCCGGAGGATACGAAGGCTACGCCGCCTCCGGCGGACTGACAAGTGGGACGAGGGTGTCGCCGCCGTCGCCATGCGTTAGACTCCCGGTCGGTGCGATTGGAGGCGGCTACGCGCCGCCGCCATGATCTTTCTGAAAGGATCTCGGGATGGAAACGGGACTCGAGGGCAAGACTGTGCTTATTACCGGCGCGAGCCGCAACATCGGGCGCGTTACCGCGCTCATGATCGCGCGAGAAGGGGCCAACCTGGCTCTGTGCACCAGCTCGAAGATGGACGAGCTCAACGCGGTCGCCGAGGAGGCGCGCGGGCTCGGCGCCCGCGTGATGACGGTGCAGTGCGATGTCGCCGACGGCGCCGCGGTCGCGCGCTTCGTCGCCGGTGCGAAGAAGGAATTCGGCTCGGTCGATGTGGCGATTAACAATGCCGTCTACCGCGCAGAGGGCGGCGGCTTCCTCGAGCAGCCGCGGGAGAAATGGGCGCGCAACATCGACGTCAACCTGAACGGGCCGTACCACGTGTGCCGCAACGTGATCCCGCTGATGATGGCGAAGGGCTGGGGCCGCATCGTCAACTACTCGGGCATCGCGCCGTACCTGGGGCACGGCGTGGCAAAATCCATGGCCAAGCTCGGCATCGTGGGACTTACGCGCGGCATCGCCCAGGAGTTCGCCGCGCACGGGATCACCGCCAACTGCATCGGGCCGGGCTCGATCGATGTCGAGCGCGACGCGTTCCAGGACAGGAAAGGGGTGCGCCCGACGCAGCCGGTGCGCCGCTTTGGCACCCCGGAAGAAATCGCTTCGCTCGCCGTTTATCTGGCGAGCGAGCATGCGGGCTTTATCACCGGGCAGTGCTACCTTGCCAACGGCGGCATGTATTTTCTGTAGGCCATGGCGGAAAGAGAAGAACGATGAGTCACTGGTTCGAGTACTTCCCCGGCAACCACATGTGGTCGCAGGGCATGATGTTCGGCATCGAGATGCAGACGTGGGGCGCGGCGGCGCTGGGCGAGATCGACCAGATCGGCCAGAAGCTGAAGCCCCACGCCGGCGACAATGAGCAGTGGTGGCAGGAATGGACCGCCATGGCGAAGCGCATCGAGGGCTTTGCCGAAGCGGAAGAGGCGAAGGGCCATCAGCTCACCGCGGGCAGCTATTACCTGCGCGCGGCAATTTACTACTTTTGCGGCGAGCGTTTCATTCCGCCGTCGGAGCGCAAGTGGGAGACCTACCGCGCGTGCCTGCGCTGCTTCCGCAAGGGAATCGCGCGGCGCTACCCCGGCATCGAGCGCGTGGAAGTGCCGTATGAGGAAACAACGCTGCCAGCGTGGCTGCTCAAGGCGGACGTGAAGGGCCCGGCGCCGCTCGCCGTGATGTTCGACGGGCTCGACAACGCGAAGGAAATGAGCGTGCTCTTCGGCGGCGTGGAGATCGCGCGCCGCGGCATCCACGTGCTCGCAATCGACGGGCCGGGGCAGGGCGAGGCGCTGCGGCTGCAGGGCATCCCGAGCCGCTTTGACTACGAGGTGCCGGCGCGCGCCGCCTACGAGCTCATGATTCGGCGTCCCGAGATCGACGCGAAGCGCGTGGCGGTGATGGGCTTCAGCATGGGCGGCTACTACGCGCCGCGCGCGGCCGCCATGGAGCCGCGCTTTGCCGCGTGCGTGGCGTGGGGCGGGCACTTCGACTACCACGAAGCGTGGGTGCGCCGCCGAAAGATCATGGAGTCGGGCGGCACGAAGCTCTCGGCGCCGCCGTTCCAGCTGCCCTGGGTGCTCGGGATGCCCGACATGGACGCCTGCATGAAGAAGCTCGAGGGCTACCGGCTCGCGGGCGTCGCGGAAAAGATCCACTGCCCGTTTTACTGCATCCATGGCGAAAACGACAATATCGTGCCGCTGGAATTCGCCCGGCAGTTGTACGAAGCCGTCGCGGCGCAGGATAAAACATTGAAGATATTGACGGCGCACGACGGCGGCAGCGATCATTGCCAGGAGGACAACCGCCAGGTCGGAGTGAACCTGGTCGCCGACTGGCTGGCCGAGCGGCTTGGTGGTAAGGTTGCCTGACATTTTTTGTCAGGCACGCTTGGGGTGCGCGGTCCCGGACCGATATCCGGCCGCGATCTGATCGATTGTAGTATGGTGCATCCGGAGGTGTGACATGGCGCGAACGATCAGGGCGATTATCGAAGAGCAGGAGCCCTTCACGGCACCCGCCACAATGACGGTAAGCGAGGCCGCCGGCCTCATGCGCGAGCGCGGAATCGGCGCGGCGATGGTGGTGGAGGAAGGCAAGCTGGTCGGGCTGTTTACCGAGCGCGACGCCCTGTTCCGCGTGGTCGCGAAGGGGCTGGATCCGAACGCGACCCGGCTCGCGGACGTCATGACCCGCGACCCCCGCACCATCCACCCGGACAAGCCGTTCGGGCACGCGCTGCAGATCATGCACCAGGGCGGCTTCCGCCACGTGCCCGTGGTCGAGCATGACAAACCCGTTGGCATGGTGTCGGCGCGCGACGCGCTCGGCCCCGAGCTGGAAGACTTCGTCTACGAACTTTTGCGCCAGGAGCAGGCGCGGGACATTCTTGCTTAGAGCCCAAGAAAAACTGAACCGCCAAGTCCGCCAAGAGGAACGATAACTTTGGCGGCAGGGCGAAGGTAACGGGGCGACTCAAGCGCCGCGACGCTGCGAGAATCACCGACAACCAGTCATGGAGTGATCCAGGCCCGACACCGCGAGGTGTTTTCGCCCCGTTTCGATTCTTGTTCGAATCTTACTCTGATCTTCTTGGCGGTCTTGGCGTACCCCTCAAGGGCGTATCGAGATCTTGACGGTTCGATTTGATTTTGACTTACCAGAAACCAGAGGAGTGGTCATGCTCAATGTAGCTGTGGTCGGGATCGGCTGGTGGGGGAAGGTCCTCATCAACCTGATGAAGCAGAAGAGGGACAAGTTCACGGTCGTGAAGGGCGTCAAGCGCAATCCGGCAACCGAGGCCGACTATGCCCGCGAGCAGGGCATCGAGATCATTTCCGATTACAACGCGGTGCTGAAGGACCCGAACGTGCACGCCGTGGCGCTGTGCACGCCGCACTCGGTGCATACCGATCAGATCATCGCGGCCGCCGAGGCCGGCAAGCACGTGTTCTGCGAGAAGCCGCTGTCGATGACCCGCAAGGATGTCGAGCGCGCGATCGCCGCGGTGAACTCCCACAAGGTCAAGCTTGCGGTGGGACACGAGCGCCGCTTCGAGCCGCCGGTGATCGACGCGATGCGCATGGTCCGCTCGGGCGAGCTCGGCACGCCGCTCCAGGTCGAGGCCAATTTCAGCCAGGACAAGCTGCTCGCGCTCCCGGCGGACAACTGGCGCCTGTCCTCGGCGGAGGCGCCGGGAGGCCCGCTGACGGCGACCGGGGTGCATATTCTCGATCTGTCGGTGGGCGTCTTCGGCGAGGCCGAGAGCGTGCTGTGCAGCGTGAAGCAGCTGGGCAGCAATCTCACGAACGGCGACACGCTGGCGGCGATGGTCTCGTTCAAGAAGGGCGGCCACGCGCTGCTCACCGCCTGTCTCGCGACCCCGTTCGACGGGCGCTTCACGATCTACTGCAACAAGGGCTGGGTCGAGGTGCGCGACAAGGCGCATCCCGCGACGCCGCAGGGCTGGACCCTCACCAAGGTGGTGAGCGGCGACAGGCGCACGGTCAAGGAATACCCGCCGGAATCGAGCGTGCTCGCGAACCTCGTGGCGTTCGCCGACGACTGCGCGGGCAGGACGCCGTATCCCGTGACGCAAAAGGAGATGATCGCCAATATCGCGGCGATGGAAGCGATCATCGAATCGGCCAAGACCGGCAACAAGGTTACGGTGAAATAGCCGATATGGTGTCCGCGGCGGCGGGGCGCCGCGCCGCTCGCGTCGGGCTGTACGACCCGGTAGAATGGGCGGCACTGCGGCAACCCCCGTTTGTTCGATTGTTCATTCCGATTGGAGAGAGATTGAAATGGCACGAGCCAAGTCCAAGTCCAAAGCCAAGGCCAAGGCAAAGACCAAGTCCAGAGCCAAGGTGAAGTCCGCCTCCAGGGTCAGAGCGAAAGCCAGGAAGCCCGCGGCCAAGTCCAAAGCGAAAGCCGCGGACCGCTTCGACCACACGTTCCGGGCGATCTACGACCACGAGATTCCGTGGGAGAGCGACGACGTGCGCGGGTTGCTGACGCTGCCGCCCGGCGTGCAGGTGAAGGTGCTCAACTACGATCCGGTGATGAAGCGCATCGACATGAAGCAGCGTTTCCCCCCGGGCTACGTCGAGCCGGCGCATACCCACAAGAGCTGGCATTCGATCCTGGTGACCGGCGGCCGCATGTGCGTCGCCGGCAAGGACCTGCGCCCGGGCGATTACGTGTTCGGCTGGGACATTCCCCATGGCCCGTACGAGTACCCGGACGGCTGCGAAGTGTTCATCGTCTACATGGGCGACCCGTCGCACCGCTGGGAAAAGGACAGCCTGCTCAAGCACCGGAACATCTGGAATCCGGAGACCGAGGAAGGCAAGAAAGGCGTCGAAGCCCACCTCGAGAAGCGCAAGGCCGGCAAGGTCTGACGCGCGGCCGCGTTGCTGGACGCAAGACGGGGTGTCGCGAGACACCCCGTTTCACTTCTGCGATGCCGCAAGCTTCTTCCTGTTGGACCAATAATTTAAAATGGATGTCTCGACTACCGGCGCAGGTGTGCGCCACAGTGACCGCTTCATCCAGGAGCCAGAATGAAGGTCCTCAGCAGTGCAATGTGTTTCGTTTCTGCGTTGTCGCTTGCGCTTGGACTTGTCGCGGCGCCGG
>JBFKNN010000008.1:0-39533 GCA_041629335.1 Burkholderiales bacterium
CCCGGCCGCGGCGCCGCCGGAAGGGAAAGGGAGCCGGGGCGCAGCAAGTCGCCTGGTTTCAGGCGGATGCCGGAATGGCGCAGACTCGGTCATCACGACCTGCATGGCCCCGGGCCGGTCGGCGGGCGTTAAGGTAGCCCGGAAGGAGCCGTCTTGTCCGGGGCTTGCCTTCAGCTAGCGGCCAGACGCCTCTCCGCGCCGCGGCGATGCAATGGCGCGACAGGAATTGCAGGTTGACAGGGCTTATTCGATCCACGAAACCCGGCAATGCGGTTATAATCCGCGCCTCGCGCTCGAGGTCCAAGCCTCTGATCCGACGATGATACTTTACGCATTAACGATCTTCACCAGCGCCTTCCTGCTGTTCCTGGTGCAGCCGATCATCGCCAAGCAGATCCTGCCGTGGTTCGGGGGCTCCGCGGCGGTATGGACCACGTGTCTCGTCTTCTTCCAGTTCCTGCTGCTGTTCGGCTACGCCTACTCCGACTGGACCACGCGGCGGTTGAAACCGCGCACCCAGATCGTGCTGCACGTCGCGCTGCTGGTGGCGAGTCTTGCCACGCTGCCGATTGTCGCCGACGGGTCGTGGAAGCCGCACGCGGAGGACGATCCGACGTGGCGCATCCTGGGGCTGCTC
Organism: Burkholderiales bacterium; assembly: GCA_041629335.1. Lineage (GTDB taxonomy): Bacteria > Pseudomonadota > Gammaproteobacteria > Burkholderiales > SG8-41 > JBFKNN01. The sequence goes on from JBFKNN010000008.1 coordinate 638, forward strand.
GCGGCCACCATCGGACTGCCCTACTTCCTGCTCGCCACTACCGGCCCGCTGGTGCAGGCCTGGTTCGCACGCAGCTTTCCGGCAGGCACGGTCTACCGGCTCTTCGCGTTGTCCAACTTCGGCTCGCTGCTCGCGCTGATCGCCTATCCGTTTGTCGTCGAGCCCTGGGTGACGACACTGCAGCAGTCGGGCGGCTGGACCGCCGCCTACGTCGGCTTCGTGGTGCTGTGCGTCGCTTCCGCGCTCTACAGCGTGCGCGCGGGCGTGCGCTTCGCGCCCGCCGCGGCAGCCGTCGCCGCTGTCAACGACGGGCCGGCGCCGAAGTTCAAGGATTACTCGCTTTGGCTGCTGCTCTCGGGAATGGGCTCCTTCATGCTGCTCGGAGTCACCAACCACATCACCCACGACGTCGCGTCGGTGCCTTTCCTGTGGATCCTGCCGCTGACGCTTTATCTCGTCACCTTCATCCTGTGCTTCGAGGGCAGCGGCTGGTACCAGCGCCGCTACTTCTTCGGGCCGCTGCTGCTCGCCGTCGGCGCGATGGCCTGGGCGCTCGGCGCCGACCAGGGCGTGATGGAGATCAAGGCGGCGGTGCCGCTCTACAGCCTGGGGCTGTTCATCGCCTGCATGTTCTTCCATGGCGAGCTCGCGAACCTCAAGCCCGCGCCACGCTATCTCACGACGTTCTACCTGATGGTGTCGCTCGGCGGCGCGCTCGGCGGTCTCACCATCGGCTTCATCGCGCCCAAGCTGTTCGACACCTACTACGAGTTCGGCATCGGGCTGGTGGTGACGCTGCTCATCGCCGCCTACCTCGTTCGCGGCATGCCCCGCGCGGTACCGATCGCCGCGCTCGTGATGGCGGGGTTTACGGCGTTCCACGTCCATTTCTATATCGACATGCTGTCCAAGGACGCGCGCGTCATGGCGCGCAATTTTTACGGCACGCTGCGGGTGAAGGACGTGGGCAACGGTGCCGGCGAGCACGGGGTGCGGCGGCTCATGCACGGCGTCATCATGCACGGCGAGCAGTTCCTCTCCCCGGAGCGCAGTCTCGAGCCGACGACCTACTACGGCCCGTCCGCGGGCGTCACGCGCGCGCTGAAGGCGAGCGGGGCCGCACCGGTGCGCGTCGGCATCGTCGGCCTGGGCGCCGGCACGCTCGCGACCTACGGCCGGCCCGGCGATGTCTACCGTTTCTACGAGGTCAACCCGCAGGTGGTGGAGCTCGCGCAGAAAGAATTCTCTTTTCTCGGCAAGAGCGGCGCGCGCGTGGAAACCGTTTTGGGCGATGCGCGGCTCGTGATGGAGCGCGAGGGACCGCAGTCCTACGACCTGCTCGCCATCGACGCGTTCTCGAGCGACTCGATCCCGGTGCACCTGATCACGCGCGAAGCGATGGCCGTGTATCTGAAGCACGTGAAGCCGGACGGCATTGTGGCTTTCCACGTCACCAACCGGTTCCTGCAGCTCGCGCCGGTCGTCAAGCGCATCGCCGAGGAATACGGCCTGCACACCGCACTCATCGTCGACGATGTCGACGACAGCGTGAGTCTGGCCAAGACCGACTGGGTGCTGGTTTCGCGCACCGAGAAGCGGCTCGCGCAGCGCGAGATCGCCGTTGCCGCAACGGAGATCGCCGACATCCCCGGCCTGCGGCTGTGGACCGACGATTTCAACAATCTGTTCCAGATCCTGAAGTAGGATCAGGCCGCGCGCGGAAGTCCATTCCGGAGCGGGCGCCCCGACCCTTGAACTGCCGTGAGCCGTCACCATCTGTTTGGGTATAGGCTGGACCGTGCATCGGCCAGTTCCCTTGTACTACACCTGACTATGGGTAAGATTCGCCATCTGCTTGCAGCCGCGATCGCGCTCTTCGCGCTCGCCGCGGGGATAGGCCCGGCCGCGGCGCAGCCAGCCGCGCGCGGGCTGCCCACGCTTGCGCCGCTCGTCAACGAGGTCACGCCGGCGGTGGTCAACATCTCGGTGGTGACGCGCTCCCCGATCGAGGACAATCCGCTCTTCCGCGACCCGTTCTTCCGGCGCTTCTTCAACCTGCCCGACCGCCCCCAGCGCCAGGAGCAGGCGGCCGGATCGGGCGTGATCGTCGACGCGGCGAACGGCTACGTGCTCACCAACCACCACGTGATCAAGGACGCCGAGCAGGCGATCGTCACGCTGCGCGACCGGCGGCAGTTCCAGGCGAAGCTGATCGGCACCGACCCCGGCACGGACATCGCGGTGCTGCAGATTCCCGCGCAGAATCTCACTGCGCTCCGGCTCGGCGACTCGGACCAACTCCAGATCGGCGACTACGTGCTCGCGATCGGCAACCCCTTCGGCATCGGCCAGACCGTCACCTCGGGCATCGTGAGCGCGCTCGGCAGGAGCGGCCTCAACCCGGAGGGCTACGAGGATTTCATTCAGACCGACGCCTCGATCAACCCCGGCAACTCGGGCGGCGCGCTGGTCAATCTGCGCGGCGAGCTGATCGGCGTCAACACCGCGATCATCGGGCCGGCCGGCGGCAACGTCGGCATCGGCTTCGCCGTGCCGTCGAACATGGCGCGCGCCGTGCTGGGCCAGATCGTGCGCCATGGCGAGGTGCGGCGGGGGCGGCTCGGCGTGGAAATGGGCGACCTCACGCCGGCGATCGCGCGCGAGCTGCGCGTCGCCGCCACCGAAGGCGCGGTGGTGGGGCGCGTGCAGCCGGGCTCGCCGGCCGATAAGGCCGGGCTGCGCCAGCACGACGTGATCGTAGCGATGGACGGGCGCCCGATTCGCGGCTCGGCCGAGCTGCGGGCGCGCCTCGGCCTCACGCCGGTGGGCGACGAGGTCGAGCTCAAGGTGGTGCGCGGCACGGACACGCGGGTTGTGCGCGCCCGCATCGCGCCGCCGCAGGCGCACGCCGCAGGCGAGGGCCAGACGGTGCCGCAGCTGCCGGGCATGACCGTGCTCGAGATCGAGCGCGGCAGCCCGCTCTACGAGCGCATCCAAGGCATCATCGTCACCGCCATCGAAGCGGAAAGCCGCGCCTGGCAGGCCGGTTTCCGTCCGGGCGACATCGTCGTCGCCGTCAATCGCCGGCGCGTGCGCACCATGGCCGAGTTCCAGAGCGCGTTGCGGGGTGCCGAACGGGGCTTCGCCGTCACACTCGTGCGCGGCGACTTCCAGCTCACGATCGTCGTACGCTAGGTGCGGGCGCAAAGCCGCGCCCCTGCCCGCGGCACTCGGCGCGCATCACCGTGTCCATTCCATTAGAGACTTGCCTCTCGCTCGATGACATGAACAGGCTCGACCCCGATATCGCGATCCAGCGCCGCCTGCTCAACTTCGTGCAGTCGGCTCTGCTGCTCGGCGGCATGGCCGCGCTCGCCGGCGTGCTGGGATGGATGCTGCTCGGCCCGGAGGGCGTCGTGTGGGCGGCGGCAGCGGCGGCGCTCGCCGTCGCCTTTGCGCCGAGCTTCTCGCCGCGCTGGGTGCTGCAGATGACCGGCGCATGGGAGATCAACCCCGGGCAGGCCCCGGCGCTCTACCACCTGCTGGGCGATATCGCCGCGCGCGCAGGGCTCGAGCGCGCCCCGCGCCTCTACTATGTGCCGACGCGCGTGCTCAACGCCTTCGCCGCCGGCCGCCGCGATGATGGCGCGATCGCGGTCAGCGACGGGCTCCTGCGGGCGCTCGACATCCGCGAGATCGCCGGCGTGCTCGCGCACGAGGTCGCGCACCTGCGGGCGAACGATATCTGGGTGATGACGCTCGCCGATATCGTCGGCCGGCTGACCTCGATCCTGTCGTTCGTCGGGCAGATGCTGCTCATCGTGATGCTGCCGATCGCAATCTTCAAGGGCTACGAGATTCCACTGCTCGGGTTCGCGGTGGTGATCTTCGCGCCGCTGGTCGCGGTGGCGATGCAGCTCGCGCTGTCGCGTACGCGGGAATACGACGCCGACGTCGTCGCGGTCGAGCTCACGGGCGATCCCGAGGGGCTCGCCCTGGCGCTCGACAAGCTCGAGCGCATCCAGGGCGGCTGGATCGAGCGCATGTTCATGGCCGGCGGCATCCCCAAATGGCTGCGCACCCATCCGCCGATGGATGAGCGTATCCGCCGCCTGCTCGCCCTGGACCGCGCGCGATCGGGGCGTGCGCCCTACGCGCTGCCGCCCGGGCTGCGTGGCGGCCTTCACGAGCTGCCGGTCATCGCGCATCGCCCGCGCTGGCACTGGAACGGATTATGGTATTGAGCCCGCGCGCGGCAGCTACTTCACCTCCGACTGGCGCATCGCCTGCACGCTGGCGTGGGTCGACACGCAGTACGGTACGAGGTAGGTCAGCCCGATCTGCACCCAGGCCTTGATTGTCGGCGTGCCCGCGAGCAGGCCTTCACCATGATTGATGAGCGCCAGAATCGAGCCCACGATCAGCGCGACCTTGATCGCGCGGGCGCGCACGGATCGGCCGCATGCGACGGCAAGCCAGGATTTCATCGGATTCCTCGTGAGACGTGAACACTTCGGACCGCGCACCGGCAGCGGACCGCAGCCATCCTGCCGCGACATCGGATGCCGTTCAACCACCCAGTGTCATGAGGGGCAGCGCAGCGCCCGAGCGTTCGTCGCCGGCGCTCCCCAACGAAGCGCTGAGCAAGCTCTCGTGGCGGGCAGAATCGGGCGATAGCTGCCAGGGGGTCCCCGGTCACGGATTTTTCGCGCCCCGCTTACGCAAGGGCGCGACGCGACTCGCGCTCAACCGGACCTTCGCTAGCGATAATCCGGATGCTCGCGCAGCCGCGACAGGACGAGTTCCACGATGTCCGCCGGCAGTCCCGCAGCGGCTTCGGAGAACCGCTGGGCGACCGCCCTCGCCTCGAACCGGCCGTCGGCAACGAGAATCGGCGAGCCCTTGTAAACCAGGTCGTTGCCCTCCCCGTCGTCAACCGCAAGATGCGAGAAACCGGATCCGCGCTTCCAGGTGAGCGCGCGCTCGCGGTGACCCTTGTCGTAGCAGAACTGGAACGCGACGGGCACACCCGCGTCATCCAACCATACGTACAGATCCAGATTGCGCGACGTGAACCAGCGCCGCCGTGGCTCTCCCGGTCTCTGGCGCGTTTCCTGGATTTCCTTGAGCATCTCCGCTGTCCGTAGACTGATCGACACTGCCGCACAGAGCGACATTCTAACTATCTTCCGGCTCGACCAGCAGCGTCAAGCCATGTCTCGCCTGTACACGCACGCGCTCGCCCTCTTCAATGCGCCGGACGCCTTGCGCAAGCTCGGCGTGCCACAGTTCTCCCGACACGGTCACGAGCCCGCAGGGGTTGATGCGGCCGACCGCCACGCCTTGCGCACCCTCCATCCGGTAGGGACCGGTTGCCGGATAGCCGGGATCATATGACCGCCAGACGAGCGGGTACAGGACCGCGTCCTTCGATACCCAGACGGCCACGATGGTCCAAAAGGCCCATTGCGGCAGCCCGAGGGCGTCCTCCATGAGAATCAAGACGACCAGCAGGATCGCGGTGGCCGGGAGCTGCAACGCCCAGTATTTCGCGAGCACTGGGCCCGACCACATTCGCCGGCGGTCCTCGGGCCGCTCACGGCCTGCCGCCGGTTTCGGTCGCCTCAGCTTCAGCATGTCCGGCAGTCTAGTGCGTTCCGGCGCTCAGGAAAAAAACGCACTGGCGCAGCGCCGTTCCGCCCCCGAACCCCAAGAGCCCGCCCACCGCATCGTGCCGGCCGGGCCGGTTCAACCGGCAACCTGTATCCCGTAGGCCTGCTCGATATAGCGGCGCATCTCCTCGGGCGTGATCACACCGTCGCGGTTGATATCGATGTCGCGGAATCGCGGATAGAAATTGAGGTCGGCCCGGGCCTCGTCTTCGGTGAGCCGCCCATCGCGATTCAGATCGAGCTGCCTGAACGCCGCCATGTCCGCGTTGGCGGCACGCCGGTTGTATTCCGCGCGATCGTCCGCAGCCGCGGTCGAAGCCGCGGCCGCAAGCAGCACAGCAGCAAGAGTGCGGAATTTCATAGTTCCTCCTTCACAGGGACGCGCGTGCAGCCCGACCGGGCGCACGGTTTCGATGGCAATTTGGCAGCCTGAGACGGGCAAAAGTTCAGAGCTCGGCAGGCTCGGAGTGCGGGTATACTTTGAGGCTCCCGGCGAACAGAAGAGCGGAGTATCGGATGAAAATAGACGCGCACGGCATCGCCATCCATTACGAGATCGAGGGCAACGGCCCGTGGCTCACGATGAGCCACTCGCTCGCCTGCAACCTGCACATGTGGGACGCGCAGGCCGCCCTGCTCGCGAAGGATTTCAAGGTGCTCCGTTTCGACACGCGCGGCCACGGCAAATCCAGCGCCCCCGCCGGCAAGTACACGCTGGAGGAGCTCGCCGATGACGTCAAGGCGCTCTTCGATGAGCTCGGGATCAGGCAGACGCACTGGGTCGGGCTGTCCATGGGAGGAATGATCGGTGAGACCTTCGCGCTCAAGTATCCGGGTGTGTTTCAGAGCCTGGTTCTGGCCGACACGACCAGCCGCCGCCCGCCTGATGCCGACAAGATGTGGGGCGATCGCATCCGGCTGGCACAGGACAAGGGCATGGACGCGCTGGTGGCGCCAACGCTCGAGCGCTGGTTCACCGAGCCCTACCGCAACACGCGCAAGGACGTGATGGCGCGCATCGCGCAGGACATCCGCTCCACTCCGGTCACGGGCTTTGCGGGCTGCTGCCACGCGATCTCCAAGATCGACTTGCTCGACCGCCTCAAGGAGATCAAGTGCCCGGTGCTGATCATGGTCGGCGAGCACGACCACGGCACGCCGCCCGCGATGGCCCGCGCGATTCACGAGAATCTGCCCGGATCGCAGCTGAAAATCATCCCTTCCGCCGCGCACCTGTCGAACATCGAACAGGCTGACGCCTTCAACGATACGCTTACCGCATTCCTGAGTCGCGTCGTCGGCAGCGCCTGATCGCGCGATCCAGCCTCCACGCCTGAGGACGCAGCGGGAATCCCGCCGGCGTCTGCGGCCGCGCCCGGGCTGCCGATCGGCGTTCCTGCACGGCCCGGTCGGCAAACGCAGTCCAGCGCAATCGCACCCGCTGTCTTCCCGCGAATTATTGAAAAACAAGGGAATCCGTGCGGTGAATCCAGGCTCGCCCCTGTCTCGTATATATCTGCAACAGCCACCGAGAAACGCATCGAGCTGGACGCGTCTTCCCGGTCTGTTCATCTAAACCGATTTGAAAGGAGGCATCAAATGTTTAAGCGACTCTTTGCAATTACTGCAGCCGTCCTCATGCTGATTGGTGCGCCCTCGGCGCTCGCGATGCAAGCGGATTGGCACTCCACCGTGAGCAAGTCGGGCAGTCAGGATAGCCCGTTCCCCGAGCCCATCTACGGGCCGCATGACTGAGCGCAGCCAGCACCAGTCAACAGGCCTCAGCGAAATACCGCAGGACACGACCGCAGGTCGTGTCCTGCGGCGCATCGATGGCACGCGTTGCGCGATCATCGGCGTTCGCAACCCGGCACGCGTGCGCCGCGCTCAGCCAGCGGGCGGTTGACCATGCCGCTGGTTCGCCCGGTGGCCGTAATACCCGCCAAGAAACAGCAGCGCCGAGTTGGAGACGAACACCGGCGCAAAACCAAACGCCGAACCGATGCCGCCGAATACCAGCGGCACGGTCAAGTGCATCACGTTGTTGAACATGACGCGGATGCCGGCGCCTTCCGCCGCCCGGCCTGGCGGTGCAAGGCTGTAGATCAGCGTCATCGACATCGGCTGCCCGCATCCCATGCCGAGCCCGAACAGGAAGGAGATCGCGGCGAGCAGAAACGGGTTGTGAAAAAGCGGGAACAGCAGAAAGGCGAAGGCGCCGACGAAAATTGCGTAGACCAGGATCTCCGACTCGCTCCACCGCCTGGTGAGGCGCGGCAGAAACACGCGAACGACGAACGTCGCGATGCCGAATATGCCGAGAATGGTGCCGATTGCCGAGGCCGAGAGCCCGATCGCGTGCCCGTAGATCGGGAAGTAGAACTGGTAGAGGTCCCAGCCTGCCGAGATGATGCCGCTCGCGATGAAGGTGCTGCGCAGTTTCGGTATGCGCAACAGGTCGAACGCGCTCTTCGGCTTTCCATCCGCCGCAGCCGGCGCCGCCTGCGGCAGGAATTCCGGCTTGAGCCACAGGAGCAGGATCGGCACCACGGTGCATGCGGCCAGCACCAGGTACGCGCGCAGATATCCGAGATGATCGATCGCCAGACCGGCAGTCAGCGGGCCGAGAAAAGATGCCGCCGAGAATCCCATGCTGAGCAATGCGTAGTTGCGGGCACGACTCTCCGGGCCGCCGATGGCGCCGGTCGTGCCCTGCACCGCGATGAAGAAGAACTGGAACGCCGCCCCGAGCAGGAATCCGGTGATGTAGAGCGTCACGAGGCTCGGGTACCAGTACGGCAACAACAGCCCGAGCGCTACACCGACAGCACCGCCGAGCATCGGAAACCGCGGGCCGAGGCGGTCGACCAGCTTCCCGGCGAATACCGCGAGCAGCATCGGACACAGCGCGTAGAGCGCCATGATCCCGCCGATCGCAAACTGGTCGGCACCGAGCTCGAGCGCGTACAGTGAAACGGCAATGCGGCTGCCCCCGAATCCCATGTGGGTCAGCGCGCACATCATGACAATGACGTAGATGGCGGAGGGTGGGGGTGTGGACCGCGTGACTTCCATTTATTGATTCGATTCTATAACGCCGCGCAACTGATGCGCCCGGGAATTCCACATACTGTCCGCCGTGCCTTTACCAGCGCCGCCGCCCGGAGTCAGGCGGGTACCGGAAGGTAGTGCACCGAGAACAGGCTCGCCGGATCCACCCAGCAGCGCTCCGGGGCAAAGCCCGAATCGCGCACAAGCGCCTGGAACTCGGTTATCGAGTACTTGTAGGAATTCTCGGTATGGATCGTCTCTCCCGCCCTGAATCTGAATACCCGGCCGCCCACGGCGGCTTTCTGCTCGCGGGTGCTCACCAGATGCATTTCGATGCGGCCGAGATCGGCATTGTAGAAAGCGTGGTGCCGGAAGGCCGAGACATCGAAATCGCCGTCAAGCTCGCGGTTGATGCGAGCGAGCAGGTTGAGATTGAACTCCGCGGTCACCCCCCGCGCGTCATTGTAAGCGGCATCGAGTGTCGCCGCGTCTTTCTTCAGGTCCACACCCACCAGCATCGCACCGCCCGCGCCTGCCTGCGCGCGGGCAAGCCGCAGGAAATCCCGCGCCTCGTCGACCGTGAAGTTGCCGATCGTCGAGCCCGGAAAGAAGATCACCCGCCGGCTTGCCGTGCCGGACGCGAGCGGCGGCAAAGCGAAGGGGCGCGTATAGTCCGCGCAGACCGCGGCGATGATGACGTCGGGAAACGCGTCGGCCAGCACCGCCGCGGCAGCCTTGAGCTGCGCCTCGGCAATGTCGATCGCGAGGTATGCCGCCGGACGCGCGCTCTCGATCAGCATCCGCGTCTTGCGCCCGGAGCCGCTGCCGTACTCGATGATGGTGCAGCCGGGCCCGAGGCACTGCGCCATTTCGCTGCCATGATCGCGCATCATGTCGATCTCGGTGCGGGTCGGGTAATACTCGGGCAGCGCGCAAATCGCCTCGAACAGCGCCGAGCCGCGCTCGTCGTAGAAATACTTGGGGTTGATCGCCTTCTGCGGCCGCGACAGGCCGGCGATCACCTCCTGCAGGAAGCTGCCGGCATCCGGCTTCAGATCATGGAACGATACACGTGGCCGCTGCTGCATCATCGGGGCTTTTCTTGGAAAAAGGCGGTGTGCGGGAACCGGCGCAGGCTGGGCGCCCGCGGCGGCGGTTCCCGCATCGTCTGCGCGGGACGAGACGCCTCGAGTCAGACTCGCTCAGCTCTCAGGACGGGCGGAACGTGGCCGCTCGCTCTTGCCTTCCATCCACTTCCTGATGCGGTTCGCGTCGCCGATACGGGTCAGCCTGCCCCAAGAGTCGAGCAGGACGATGATCACCGGTTGCGTGGCGATCACGGCCTGCATGACGAGGCAGCGGCCCGCCTCGCTGATATAGCCGGTCTTGGACAGGCCAATGCGCCAGTCCGGGCTCTGCACCAGCCGGTTGGAATTGGCGTACTGCAGCGCGCGGCCGTCCCTGAGCCGGACGGTGCGCGCCGCATCGGTCGTGTACTCGCGGATTTCCGGATACGTATAGGCAGCACGCACCATCTTCGCCAGATCCCTGGCGGTGGAGACGTTGTCCCGGGAAAGCCCTGTCCCGTCGACGAAGCGGCTGTGCCACATGGCAAGCTCGACCGCCTTCCGGTTCATCGCGGCGACGAAAACCGCCCGGCCGCCCGGGTAGGCGCGCGTCAACGCCGCAGCGGCGCGGTTCTCCGAGGACATCAGCGCCAGCCGCAACAGGTCGCCGCGCGTGACGGCGCTGCCCACACGCAGCCGCGAGTGCGTGCCCTTGATGTCGTCGACATCGTCGCTCGTGATCTTCACGTGCTCGTCGAGCGGAAGCCGCTCGTCGAGCACCACCATCGCCGTCATCAGCTTGGTGATCGAGGCGATCGGCACCACCGCATCGGTGTTCTTCGCGTAGATCTCCTCGCCCTCGCCCTGGTCGATTACCAGCGCCGCCGAGGACCTGATATTGAGGGCGCGCGCATTGGCTTCGAAATCGGCATGGCGGCTCAAACGGCCGGGAGTGGCGGAATCCTGCTGGTGCGCATGGTTGCCGGTATCGGCGGCATGGGCGCCGCCCACCATAATCAGGCCGCCGAGCGCTGCGATCACGAGACGTAACAGAGGGCCCTCCCCGCTTGTTAAACCGGCCAACTGGCCGCTGGCCGATGATTAGGCCCTAAAAATACCGGCTTAGCGCGCGAATTTCAACCACTTTTTACATATTCGCCAAAGGCTTGCCGGGCAGCGGTCGCCCATGAATCGCACCTCGGGTCGTTGACAGGCACCCGGCCGGGGGCAAAACACAGGGCAAAAAAAACTCCGCTCGGGGCAGTGTGGGGTGCCCCGGCGGAGGCGAAAGAGGCCTTACCGCTGCCCGCTCAGCACAGGCAACAGGGACTGCCAGGCCTCCGAGGAGGAAAGACCGTGAATCCAGACCGTCATGGAGCGTTGCTGAGTCCCCACGAGCAGTGGTCCCACCTTAGCAACCCGGGCTTACATGAAACTTACATCGGGGAGCGGCTCCCCCGCCCGCAACACGCCACCCCCGATCCGACCTGCGGGCTGCGGTAAACTATTCCGGCTGCTAACCGCTTCCCGAACATGCGCATTCTCATCGTCGAAGATGATCCGATCATAGCGGACGGTCTCACCCGTTCCCTGCGCCAATCCGATTATGCCGTGGACTGCGTCGGCGCCGGCGATCAGGCCGACCACGTCCTGCTCAACCACCACTACGATCTGGTGATTCTCGACCTTGGGCTGCCCAAGCTCGATGGCTTCGAGGTCCTGCGCCGACTGCGCCACCGCGCATCGACGGTGCCGGTGCTGGTGCTCACCGCGCGCGACGCCCTGGATGAGCGGGTCAAAGGGCTCGACCTCGGCGCCGACGATTACCTGACCAAGCCATTTGATCTGCCTGAGCTGGAAGCGCGCGTGCGCGCCCTGATTCGTCGCGGCCAGTCAGGCGGCGGATCGCTGCTCACCCACGGCGCGCTCAAGCTCGACAGCGCAGGCCGGCGCGCCACGCTCGACGGCGTGCCCCTCGACCTCTCGGCGCGCGAGCTCGGCGTGCTCGAAGTCCTGATGCTGCGCAGCGGCCGCGTCGTGAACAAGGAGCAGCTCGCGGAGCAGCTCTACGGCTGGGACGAGGAGGTCGGCGCCAATGCGATCGAAGTCTACGTACACCGGCTGCGCAAGAAACTCGAGGCGGCGGGCGTGACGATCCGCACCATCCGCGGCCTCGGCTACCTGCTGGAGAAACCGACCAATCCGCCGGGTTGAGGACTCGGGCGATCGCGTGGCGCGAGGCACCGCCGCCAGCGGCCCAGGCGAGGATGAGATTTCCGGCACGGCCTGCCGAGCGCGCCCGTTGCCCTGCCAAGAGCGAAAACGAATGCAGATGTTCCGCAAGACGCTGCGCGCCCAGCTCATGATCTGGCTCACGATCCCGCTCATCGTGCTGTGGTCGATCAGCACCATCATCGACTACGACATTGCGAAGCGCTTCGTGAACCTCGCCTACGACCGCGCGCTGCTCGAGACTGCGCTCGACATCGGCCGCCAGGTGAAGGTGCTCAACAACCGCATTTACGTCGACCTGCCCGATGTCGCCGTGCAGATGCTGCAGACACGCGAGTCGGGGCGCATCGCCTACCTCGTGACCGGCCCGAATCACGAATTCATCACCGGCGAACCGGATCTCCCTTTGCCCACCGACGAAAGCGCTGACCGCATCCGCTACTACGACGACGAATTTCGCGGGCGGCAGATGCGGGTGGTTGTGCTGCGCGTGCCGGTGCAACCGGGCTCGGGCAGGGGCGCGGCGCACATTCACGTCGCGGAACCTGTGACCGTGCGCCGGGACTCCGCGGGACAGATCATATTGCGGATGGTCCTGCCGCAGGCGCTGCTCATCATCGCCGCCGCGCTCGCGGTCTGGTACGGCGTCGCACGCGGGCTCGCGCCGCTCGCCAACCTGCGCCGCGAGATCGAGCAACGTTCGCACCGCGACCTCTCGGCCCTGCCCGAGGAGCAGGCGCCGCAGGAAGTGCAGCCGCTGATTCGCGCGATGAACGATCTGCTGCAGCGGCTGAGCGCGGCGATCTCGGCTCAGCAGCGCTTCATCGCCGACGCCGCGCACCAGCTGAGAACGCCGCTCGCGGGCTTGAAGACCCAGACCGAGCTCGCGCTTCGCCAGACGCAGAACGGCGGCGTGGACGAAACACTGCGGCAGCTGCGCGTCGCCACCGAGCAGACTACCCGGCTCGTGAACCAGCTGCTATCGCTTGCGCGGGCCGAACCCGGTGCCCAACGCAGTTTCACCATGGAGCCGCTCGATCTCGGCAAACTGGTGCGCGAGACCACGACGGAATGGGTGCCGCGCGCGCTCGCGCGACAAATCGACCTCGGATACGACCGCTCCGACTCGCCGGTTTCCATATCGGGTAACGCTTTCCTGCTGCGGGAGATGCTGAGCAACCTCCTGGATAACGCGATACGCTACACGCAACCCGGGGGCCAAGTGACGGTTTACGTCACGGCGCAGGCAGCGCGCGTGGTGCTGTCGGTCGAGGACAACGGGCCGGGCATCCCGGAAAGCGAGCGGGAACGCGTGTTCGAGCGCTTCTACCGTGTGCTGGGGAGCGGCGTCGAGGGATGCGGGCTGGGGCTCGCCATCGTGCGCGAAATCGCGCAAAGCCACGGTGCCGAGGTGAAGCTGCGGGCCGGCCCCGCCGGTACCGGGACCATGGTGTCGGTGGTGTTCCCCGCTGCCGCGATCCGCCGCGCGGCGTGAGCCGCTCGGGGAGCTCTGCAGGATTGCGGTTGGATCCCGCCGCTGCGTAAGCGAGGTGCGAGAGCGATGCGTAAACCAAGACGCGCGGGCCTCCGCGCGATGCCGCCCACCACGAAGACTTTTTCAAACCCCCTCTAGCGCGCCGGCCTCAGCCGGGATTGCCGCCGGCCGGGGCGCCTTCATCGACCAGGACCGCCTCCGTGCCGTCGATTTCCCGAGTCGCGCGTGTCGCCTCTTCCCGTTGTTGCAGGGCCCACATCTGCGCATAGGTCGCGCCGCGCGCGAGCAGCTCCGGATGCGTGCCCCGCTCGATGATGCGGCCGTGATCCATCACCAGGATCTGGTCAGCATTCATTACCGTGGACAGGCGATGCGCAATCATCAGGGTTGTGTGCCCGCGCGCAATTCGCTCGAGCTCGGCCTGTATCGCTTTCTCCGAGCGCGAGTCGAGCGCAGAGGTCGCCTCGTCGAAAATGAGCACGTGCGGGTGCTTGAGTATCGCTCGCGCGATGGCCACGCGCTGCTTCTCCCCGCCGGACAGCTTCAATCCACGCTCGCCGACGCGCGCGTCATAGCCTTCCGGCAGGCTGGCGATGAAGTCGTGGATATGCGCTGCGCGCGCCGCCGCAATCACTTCCTCATGACTTGCGTCCGGGCGGCCGTACTGGATGTTGTAGTAAATCGTGTCGTTGAACAGCACCGTGTCCTGAGGCACGATGCCGATCGCCGCGCGCAGGCTCGACTGCTTGAGTTCGCGCAGGTCGATGCCGTTCAGCGTAATACGCCCGCCCGTGACCTCGTAGAAGCGGAACAGCAGGCGCGCCAGCGTCGACTTGCCCGAGCCGCTCGCGCCCACGACCGCCACCTTGCTGCCTGCCGGAACGTCGAAGGTGACGTCGTGCAGAATCTGCCGATTGGGGTCGTAGGCGAAATCGACCTGCTCGAAGCGCACCGTGGCCGGCCCCGGCGGCACCTCGACGGCGCCCGGCCTGTCCTCGATCTCGCGGTTCTCCTCCAGCAGCGCGAACATGCGGTCCATGTCGATCAGCGCCTGCTTGATCTGGCGATAGGCGCTGCCGAGGAAATTGAGCGGAATGTAGAGCTGGATCAGCAGGCCGTTGATCAGCACCAGATCGCCCAGTGTCAGGCTGCCGTCGACCACGCCCTGCGCAGCCAGGACCATCAGCACTGTCACCGCCAGCGCGATGATCAGGCTCTGCCCGATGTTGAGCAGGCCGAGCGAAGATTCCGTCATCACCGCCGCCGATTCGTACTTCTGCAGGTTATCGTCGTAGCGCCGGGCCTCGAATTCCTCGTTGTTGAAGTACTTCACCGTTTCGTAGTTGAGCAGGCTGTCGATCGCGCGCGTATTGGCGTTGGAGTCGAGCTCGTTGGCGCGACGGCGGATCTCCATCCGCCACTCGGTCACCGCGACCGTGAAGACGATGTAGAGCGCAATCGCCGCGAGCGTCACCGCCATGAAGCGCCAGTCGAACTTCGCATAGAGCACGGCCGCGACCAGCGCGAACTCGAGCACCACCGGCAGGATGGAGAACAGCATGAAGGACAGCAGCGTGGAGATCCCGCGCGAGCCGCGCTCGATGTCGCGCGTCATCCCGCCGGTCTGGCGCTCCAGATGAAACCGCAGCGACAGGCTGTGCAGATGCCGGAATACGCCGAGCGCGATGCGCCGGATGGCGCGCTGGGTAACGCGCACGAACACGACGTCGCGAAGTTCGGCGAAGAGCGTGGTCGACAGCCTCAACAGGCCATACGCCATCAGCAGCGCCAGCGGCAGGGCGAGCGCCGCCCGGGTCGCATCGAGCGAGTCGATCACCTCCTTCAGCACGAGCGGCACGCCGACGTTGGCGAGCTTGGCCGCGACGAGGAAAGACAAGGCGATGATCACCCGCCACCGGTATTCCCACAGATAGGGCAGCAGCAGCGGGACGACACGCCATTCCGGGCGCCGTGGCGCGGCGCGGACTTCGCTGCGCGCCGCTGGAATCGATCCGGAGTGTGCAATCATGGGATGCGCGCAAGCCGCGAATTCTCGCCGCTGCGCACCGCGGAAACGGCCGAGGCTTGAGATCGGGTCATCGCTGAATCGTAACATGGTGTTTTGATTTTCGATTTCAACAGTCCCGCGGTTCCGCGCGCGGCCCGAAAGTCTGCTCCGCATCGCAAACCGGTCGGCCACGATCGCCAGCTACAAAGCGCCCAAGGTTGCGCGCAAAAGCGTTATGCAACATAGGCTTGATTGCGGGTCTCACCCGTGCCCCCCGACACCGCAGGTGCAACGAACTGATGCGAAATGTAAATGTCTGTAAAAGCAGCAGCGTCGGCGCCGGGTCCGCGGTCTAATTTCCGTGAGCGTTAACATGACTGGCGTCACGCGGCTTGCGGCTGCGACGCCCCGACAAGGAGACCCGCCGTGAACATCCGACTAACCGCTTACGCAGCGCTCGCCATGGCAAGCACCGGCGTCGCCGCCGCCGACTTCACCGATACGGCACCAGTCGTTTCCAGCACACCCATTGTCGAACGGATCATCGAGCCCCGCCAGGAATGCACCACGGAATCTGCGCCCGCCGCGCAGCCCAGAGAGCGCAGCGTCGCGGCGCCGATCCTCGGCGGCGTCACCGGCGCGGTTATCGGCCGTCAGGTGGGCGGCGGCAGCGGGCGCGATGTCGCGACCGGCGCAGGCGCTGTCATCGGCACCGTCGCCGGCGATCGCGTAGCCAATCCCGATTCGAATCGCTCCTATACCGGAGCGGTGGTGGGCGGTGTGGCCGGCGCCATCATCGGCAACCAGGTCGGAAAGGGCCGCGGCAACGCCGCAGCGACCGCGGCGGGCGCGATCGCCGGCGCGATGATCGGCGACCGCATCGACAACGCGCAGACCGCGCAGGCGCAGCCGGTGCAGCGCTGCCGCACGGTCGAGACGACACGCGAAGTAATCAGAGGCTACACCGTCGTCTACCGCTACAACGGCCGGGACGCAACCACCACCCTGCCGTACGACCCGGGCAAGACGGTGCGGGTCGCCGTCGGCGTAATCGACGAGCAGCGCCCGGCGGCTGCCACCGGCGGCGGCATGCTCGGCTCCAACGTGCGCGACGTGACCCCGCGCGCGACCTCCGGCGCCACGCAGATCAGCACACAACCGGCCGGAGATTACAGCTACCGCTACTAGGCGAACCGTGGCCGGTGACCGGAGCTGAAAAGCCGCATC
Organism: Burkholderiales bacterium; assembly: GCA_041629335.1. Classification (GTDB taxonomy): domain Bacteria; phylum Pseudomonadota; class Gammaproteobacteria; order Burkholderiales; family SG8-41; genus JBFKNN01. Next base: position 17,390 of record JBFKNN010000008.1, read on the forward strand.
GCCGCTGGGCGCTGCCGCTTGCCGGTCACAGGTGACCAGTCACCGCTCACGCCTCATCAAGTAAACTCGCGCTCGCGCCCGTAAGCGAACACCCCGGTCAGCAGCCGCGCCACCCCATAGGACAGCCAGATCGCCGCGCGCAGTGCGAGCGGCCGGCGCTTCCAGCCCTCGCGCCGCAACTCGCGCGCGCCTGCTGTCAGCGCCTCGCCGAGATCGCGCCGCAATTCCCCGGCGAAACCGCGATCGTCAATCACCACGTTGGCCTCGCGCGCCATCAGCAGGCTGAAAGGATCGATGTTCGACGAGCCCACGGTGGCCCAGCGGCGGTCGATGACCGCCACCTTGGCATGCATGAAGCTCTTGTGGTACTCGTGGATTTCGATGCCGGCGTCAAGGAAGGTGCCATAGAGCGCGCGCGAGGCAAAATGGAGCAGCGTGTACTCGACCCGGGCCTGCAGGAGCAGCACGACCCGCACGCCGCGCGCCGCCGCGTCCATCAGCGCCCGGCGGAAACGCAGACCGGGAAAGAAGTAGGCGCACGCGATCAGTATCTCCGAGCGCGCTCCGGCGATCGCCGCCAGATACGCTTCCTCGATGTCGCTGCGATGGCGCAGGTTGTCGCGCACCAGGAACGCCGCCCGCTGTCCCCCGCGCGGCGCGGTCTGCGACGCAAGCCGCGGCCGCGGCGCCGGCTCCTCGCGGAACCGCGTGAACTCGACGAGCGACCACAACCGGCGCGCAACCGAGTGGATCTGCTGGACGAGCGAACCTTCGATCTGCACTGCATAGTCGAAGCGCGGAGGCGTGTGGCGCGGCGTGTGCATATCGTCAATCACGTTGATGCCGCCGACGAATGCAATCTGCGCATCCACCACTGCGAGCTTCCTGTGCATTCGCCGCAGTCGCTGGCGCGGATAGCGCCATGGCGCGATGTCCGGACGATAGACCAGGTAGCGCACCCCCGCGTCCTGCATCTCGGCGATCAGCTCCGGATTGAGCCGCTTCGACCCGAAACCGTCGACCAGGACGTGCGTCGCCACGCCGCGGCGCGCCGCGCGCGCGAGCGCCTGCGCGACGCGCCGTCCGGCCACGTCATCCTCGAAGATGTAGGTCTCGAGGCGGATCTCGTGGCGCGCCGCGTCGAACGCGGCTTCGAGCGCTGGAAAATACTCGCGCCCGCTCTTGAGCAGCGTGATGCGGTTTCCGCCGATGAAGTCGGTCACAGGCGAACGAGGGTGGTGGTGAGCGCGGCGTGATCCGATATCCGGTCCCACCCCGGCCCGTGGTGCACCTGCGCCTGGCTCACCTTGAATCCACGCACGTAGATCCGGTCGAGCCGCAGCAGCGGCAGCGTCGACGGAAAGCTGCGGGCAGGCGCCCCGGAGACGAGCTCGAACACTTCGTGCATGCCCAGCGGATGCGCCAGCTCATGGGTCGCCTTGTGGCGCCAGTGCCAGTCGTTGAAGTCGCCGGCCACGATGAGCGGGGCCCCGGCCGGCACCAGTTTCTCTATGCGCTGACGCAGGCGCTCGAGCTGTCGGCTGCGCCCGCGCGCGAGCAGGCCCAGATGGACGCAGATGCCGTGCAGCGGCTGCGGCCAGCGGGGTATGTCGATCTCGCAGTGCAGCAGGCCGCGGCGCTCGAAGCGATGCGCCGATACGTCCTGGTTGTCCCAGCGCGTAATCGGAAACCGCGACAGGACGGCGTTGCCGTGATGACCGCCGTCGTACACCGCGTTGCGACCGTAGGCAAAGTCACCCCATGTCTTGTCGGCGAGAAACTCGTATTGCGGCGCCCGCGGCCAGTTGAAATGGCTCACGGCATGCCCGTGGTGATTGCCCAGCACCTCCTGCAGGAACACGAGGTCGGCGCCGAGCATGCGCAGCCGCTCGCGCAGGTCGTGTATGACCATGCGGCGGTTGAAGAACGAAAAGCCTTTGTGGATGTTGTAGGTCGCAACCCGCAGCGTCTTGTTCACGGCGCTCGCATCTCAAAATATTTCTCGAACAGGTCGGCATCGTCGAAGTGGCGGCGCCCGACGAAAGCCGTGGCGTGCCGCCCCCACTGCCGCATCGCGCCCGGATCCGGCACGCCCATCGGCCAGAACCAGAAACGCTCGCCGCGTGCCGTGCCCGGCACGATGCCGTCCGGGCGGAACAGGCTGCGGCGGCCGACGCCGGCCGCCGGGAGCGATCGCAACTCGTCGTCCTCCGCGAAGACGTAGCGGGCGGTGCCCGAAGCGCTCCCTGCCGCGCCGACGACGACGCGTTGCAGATAATGCGTGCCCGCCTGCAGCCGCAGCGACAAGCGCTCGCCGGAGCCAACCACCGGCAGCCACTGCGGCACAAAGGCGGTCTCGTCCAGCGTGTCGGGTTGCGGCCTCAGCTCCGCTCGCGCGGTCGGGAAGAACTCATGATAACACCCGCAATGGTGCATGGAATCATAAACCCATGGCTCGCCTTCCGGGGTGAGCGTGACGCGCCAGACGACGCTGTCCAGATGGCCGCCGAGCAGGTCCCATTCACCGGCAAGCGGGCGCTCTGGAAACCAGATGGCGTAACTCACCTGCAGCAGCGCACGGCCACGGTATCGCGTGTGCGACATGCGCCGGTAGACCACCGGCTGCATGATGTCGATGGTCGGAACCGCCTCGCCGTGCCAGCCGGGCGCGCCAGGACGATCCGCGTCGCTCACGACATCGACCATGAACTCTGGCGCGAATGCTCTGAAAAGCGCCTCACGATCCGCCCCCCGGGGCTCGGGAATGCCGAGCGGGTTGGCGCTGGCGCGCTCGAGCACCGCGCTGACATCGACCGGCGAGGCCGGTGGCGGCACGAAGCGCCAGCGCTCGCCGTAGACCGGCAACATGAAGAGCGGCTGCTCGAACGTCTCGCGCGTGCCATCCTGCCAGATCCGGATGCCGGCGGCAAAAGGGATGCGCGTCAGCCAGTAGAGCCCGGCGATGCGCTGCCACGTCAGGTAATCGTCCGGGACGCGCACAGCGGCGCGCAATTCCTCGAGCCGCGCTCGCGACGCCAGGTCCGCGGATGCGAGCTCCTGAACGCAGGATGCGGCAGCAGCAGCCGCGTCGCCTTTTCCGGTGAACCGCTGCGCGCGCTCGCCCTCTATTCCGGCCCGAGCTGCCGCGGGCAAATTGGCGATTTCGGCCTCATAGGCGTCGCGGCCGAGCTGCGCGAGGCGCCGTACCCATTCTCCAGCCTGCGCGCTGTCCAGCGTCTCGCCCGCATAGCTCGCGAGGAATCACGTCGCGCGCAGATGCGGAAACCCCGGCACCCGCGCCGCCATCCCGTCGCCCACGCCGCTCTCAGCGACCACGGCATCGATGTGATGCAGGAAATCCGCGCAACGTGCAAGCGGCGCTCCCGCGGCATAAAATTCGGCCGCTGGCCGGGGGGCAATCGCCCCGCACCCGGCCACGGCGATCATTGCGGCCGCAACCACGAGCCAGCGCACGGATGGAATCAGCGGATGATTCACGCGCAATCGCCTCAAGACGCGGGTCGTGCCGGTGCCGGAACCTGGCCCCGCCTCAGAATCTCGTCGACGAGGGCGCCGAACTGCCTCTCGACATTAAGCCTTAGCACCAGCGTGCCGATCAGCGGCGGGACATAGAAATCCGGCACCAGCGTACCCGCATACCGCAGGCGCACGCGTCCGGCAGCCGCCTCGAGCACATAGGCACCGCTCATCTGCCTGAAGTGGCCGGCCACCGCGCGCGAGACGATCCGCTCGTAGGGATACTCCTCGACCACGAGCCGCACTTCGATCGCGTACGACAGGAACAAGAGTCGTGCTTCCCCCTTCTGCTCGACGACCGGGCCCCGCGCGCCGCGCTCGATCACGCGGCTCTCCCGCATGCCGGGGATGAACTCCGCCAGCTGGTCGTAATCCGTGAGCACCTGCCAGGCCTGCTCGAGACCCGCCTCGAACTCGGCGCTTGCCTCGACGCTCAGCACGTCGCCGTTGCGCGACGCGCGCACCGAGACGTCGGCAGCCTGTGAAGGGAACGCCAGATTCAGGACCAGCGCAAGGAGCAGGGCCCGCGCCATGGTTCCAGCCGTAATCGGGAATCGGAAGAATAGGCTAGCACAGGCGACCGCGCGCGGCAGTGTGCTGCGTCAGGCCAATGGGCAGGGGGGCGCGGGAAGCGCCGCCGGGTTCACGACACCGCGAGCATGCGGTCGAGCGCGATGCGCGCGAGCTTCGCCTCTTCCGCGGGCACCTTGATCTGGTTCACCACCCGCCCATCGACCAGGTTTTCCAGCGACCAGGCAAGATGCTGGGGATCGATGCGCTGCATGGTCGAGCACATGCAAACCGTTGGCGCCATGAACTGCACCACTTTGCCCTGGGGCTTGAACTCCTCGGCGATACGGTTGACGAGATTCAGCTCGGTACCCACGAGCCAGCGCGTTCCGGGCGCACTTGCGGCGACGGTCTTGATGATGAAGTCGGTGGAGCCGACGTAGTCCGAGAGCTTGCATACCTCGAAGTTGCATTCCGGATGGCTGATGACCATGCCGCCCGGATACTGCTGGCGCCAGCGCAGCACGTGCTGGGCCTGGAACATCTGGTGCACCGAGCAATGCCCCTTCCACAACAGGACTTTCGCCATCTTGATCTGCTGCGGCGTGAGCCCCCCCAGCTCCTCGTCCGGGTCCCACACCAGCATTTCGGAGAGCGGGATGTCCATCAGGTAGCCGGTCCAGCGGCCCAGGTGCTGGTCGGGGAAGAACAATGCCTTCTCGCGCCGCTTGAACGACCACTCGAGGATTTCACGGGCGTTGGTCGACGTGCAGACGATGCCGCCATGCTCGCCGCAAAACGCCTTGAGGTCGGCCGCGGAATTGATATAAGTGACCGGCGTCACGTGCTGGTCCGGGTCAAGCACCTGCTTCAGCTCGCGCCACGCACGCTCGACCTTCACCAGGTTCGCCATGTCGGCCATCGAGCAGCCCGCATTGAGATCCGGCAGGATGGCAACCTGCTCGGGCCGCGACAGAATGTCGGCCACTTCCGCCATGAAGTGCACGCCGCAGAAAACGATGTATTGCGCGTCGGTCTGCGCCGCGAGCTTAGACAGCCGCAGCGAGTCGCCCGTCAGTTCGGCATGGCGGTAGACGTCCGCGCGCTGATAGTGGTGGCCCAGAATGACCGCGCGCTTGCCGAGCCGTGCCCTGGCCGCGGCAATGCGTTCCTGGCACGCCTCGTCGGCGAGCGGCTTGAAACGGTCAAAAGCAATGGCGCTTATCTGCATCGCAAACTCGCGTCAGCGTTCGAAATTAGAAGGGTGAAACATTACCATATTAGGACAGAAAATCCAGCCGGCGTTCCCGCACTCCGCAATATCCGCAGCGATGCCGTGGTTAATACCCGAGCATAACGGGAAGTTATGTCTCACACCCGGGCTGCTCGCATCGTGGACTCGCCGGGACATCATGCCCCGTTCGCGCAGCGCCGCGGCAACTGGCGGATCGCCTCTGCGTTGCTCCACGAGAACACTCTGTCGGCCGCCGCACGCCACGGCAACCACTCGTAGCGCACATGCTCCCCCGGCGCCAGCGTGACCGGCATCGCTTGGGGCACCTGCAGCCCGAAGACGTGCTCGGTGTTGTGCGTGACACCGGGCGCGTAGCGGTGGCGCCAGTGTGCGTAGATCTCGTACCGGTTTGTCTCCTGCCAGTCGGTGAACACGAACCGCGCCGCGTCGAGCCCCGTTTCTTCCCGGAGCTCCCGCGCGGCCGTTTCGGTGAGCGGCTCGCCCTCGTTCTGACTGCCAGTGACCGACTGCCAGAATCCCGGCCGGTCGGCTCGCTCGAGCAGGAGCACCTGCAAGTCCGGCGTATGCACGACCACCAGCACCGAGACCGGAAGCTTGTAACGCTGCCCGCTCACGTTGCTTCAAATGCGGGCAACCCCGGCCCGCCGTCCACCAGCACGATGAACGGCTTACCGCGCTTTTTCCAGTACATGGCGGCGTCCCGCAGGATTTCAACCGCTGTCGTGAAATCGCGCGGCGAGGCCACGGCAAATACCTGTGCATTGACGAAGCGGAGAACGAATCCCGGTGCGGGCCGCCACGAAAGATCCTCAAGGCAGTCGGCGAGTGCGTCCCAGTTGGCGCCGAACGTCTCCGGAAAACGCAGGTCGCGCGCGCACTCGGCCAGGAATCGCACCTTCTCGGCGGCCGGCGCGAGGTCCACGGCGAGCCATGCAAGTCCGGCGCGATGAGCAGCCTGCTGCAAAGCACCGAGCGCGGGCGGTGTTGCGTAGACGCCGGAGCGCTCCGCAGCGAGTGCCTGTGGCATTGCGGCAGTCATCGCCTGATCCGTTTGAAACTCTGATAGTGATCGTCGGTGTAGTACAGCTCACCGCCGCCGCCGGCCACGATCCGCCGCGCGCCGCGGTGACTCACTCCCGGCGTTCTCACCGTGTATTCGCGGTAATAGCCGCGCTCGCGCAGTGGCAGGCGTTTCTCGAAGTTGCGGAAGACAACGCCGTCGCGCTCGTACGGGAACGGCCCGCCGCGGTCGATCAAAGCCAGCGTCGCACGCGCTTCCGGCGGCAGTTCGTTCGCCGCCACCTCGGCGATAGCCGGCGTGCTCCAGGCCGGTGGTGTCCCGCCCAGGGCGGGCAGCTGCGGGGCGGCCAGCGTCGCCACCCCGAGCGCGAGAACAGCGATCCAGCGGACGGGAAGACACATCTCTCTTTGTTCGTGTCCTTCGCTATCCAGAGCTTAGCTGCTCTTCTGCTCCGCCTGCCGCAAGCGGATGTGCAGCTCCCGCAGCTGCTGCTCGTCCACGGTATTCGGGGCGTGCGTGAGCAGGCACTGCGCGCGCTGCGTCTTGGGAAAAGCGATCACGTCGCGGATCGATTCCACGCCCGCCATCAGCGTGACGATGCGGTCGAGCCCGAAGGCGATGCCGCCGTGCGGCGGGGCCCCGTATTGCAGCGCCTGCAGCAGGAAGCCGAACTTCAGCTCCGCCTCCTCGACGTCGATGTTGAGCGCCCGAAACACCTTCGATTGCACCTCCTGGCGATGGATACGCACGGAGCCGCCGCCGATCTCCCAGCCGTTCAGCACCATGTCATGCGCCTTGGCGCGCGCGGCGCCGGGATCGGAATCGAGCAGATCCTCATGACCGTCCGCGGGCGACGTGAACGGATGATGCATCGCCATCCAGCGCCCCTCCGCCTCGTCCCACTCGAACATCGGGAAATCGAGCACCCACAGGGGGCGCCAGCCGGCCTCGGCGAAGCCGCGCTCATGGCCGATCTTGGCGCGCAGCGCGCCCAGCGCCTCGTTCACGATCTTGCCCTTGTCAGCGCCAAAGAAGATCAGGTCGCCATTCTGCGCGCCGCAGCGCTCGACGATGGCCTTGGCTGCGGTCTCGTTTAGGAATTTGGTGATCGGCGATTGCAGCCCATCGACGCCCTTCGCTACGTCGTTCACCTTGATGTAAGCGAGGCCCTTGGCGCCGTAGATCCTCACGAACTCGGTGTAGTCGTCGATCTCCTTGCGCGACAGGCCTCCGCCCCCGGGTATCCTGAGCGCCGCCACACGCCCGCCTTTCAGCCTTGCCGCGTCGCGAAACACCTTGAACTCGACGTCGCGCACCACGTCGGTCAGCTCGGTCAGCTCCAGCGGCACGCGCAGATCGGGTTTGTCGGAGCCGTAGCGTGCCATCGCCTCGTCGTAGCCCATGCGCGGGAAAGGCTTGGGCAGATCCACGTCGAGCACCTCCTTGAACACGTAACGAATCAGTTCCTCCATCAGGCCGGTGATCTGGGCCTGATCGAGGAACGACGTTTCGACATCGATCTGGGTGAACTCGGGCTGGCGATCGGCGCGCAGGTCCTCGTCGCGGAAGCACTTCACGATCTGGTAGTAGCGGTCGAACCCCGAGATCATCAGCAGCTGCTTGAACAGCTGCGGCGACTGCGGCAGCGCAAAAAAATGCCCGGCGTGCACGCGCGATGGCACCAGGTAGTCGCGTGCGCCCTCGGGTGTGGAGCGCGTCAGCATCGGCGTCTCGATGTCGAGGAAGCCGTGACGGTCGAGGAAATTGCGCACCGCCATCGCGGTCCGGTAGCGCAGGCGCAGGTTATGCTGCATCTCGGGCCGCCTCAGGTCGAGGAAGCGATACTCGAGCCGCACGTTCTCGGACAGGGTGTCGTCGTCCATCATGAACGGCGGCGTGAGCGACGGGTTGAGCACCTCGATCGCCTGCGCCAGCACCTCGACTTCACCGCTCACGAGGTTGGGATTGACCGTGCCCTCCGGCCGGCTGCGGACCTTGCCCGAGACGCGGATGACGAACTCGTTTCGCAGGCTGTCGGCGACCTTGAACGTCGCCGGCGTGTCGGGATCGCACACCACCTGGACCAGGCCTTCACGGTCCCTGAGATCGACGAAAATCACACCGCCGTGATCGCGACGACGGTGAACCCAGCCGCACAACGTCACGGTCTGGCCGAGGTGCTGGCGGCTCACCCGGCCGCAGTATTCGCTACGCATAGTTGAACCAAATCGGGTTTCGCTGCGGCGGCAGGCTACAAATTGGCAGATCGCGGCTCGGGCCTGGCGGCCGGGCGGGCGGCCGGCGGCACGCCGTTCCTGCCGTCGGCGCCGGGCGCCACCACGCCCATCGAGATGACGTACTTCAGCGCATCGTCGACGCTCATGTCGAGTTCCACCACGTCGGCGCGCCGCACCATCACGAAGTAGCCGCCGGTCGGGTTGGGCGTCGTCGGAACGTAGATGCTGACGTATTCGCCCTCGAGATGGTTGACGACATCGCCACCCGGGGTTCCGGTGAGAAACGCGATCGTCCACATGCCCTCCCGCGGCCACTGCACCAGCAGCGCCTTGCGGAAGGCCTGACCGGACGGCGAAAACAGCGTATCGCTCACCTGCTTAACACCCCTGTAGATCGAATTCACCACCGGGATACGCGCGAGCAAGCCTTCCCAGAACTCGACCAGGCGCTGTCCGATGAAATTGGCGGCCAGCAGGCCGGTCAGGAACACCACGAGCACCGTGAGCACCACCCCCAGGCCCGGAATGTGCAGCCCGAGCCACTTCTCCGTCCGCCACCGTTCCGGAAGCAGGAGCAGCGTCTGGTCCATGGTGCTTACCAGCAGGTTCAACACCCACAACGTGATCACCAGCGGCACCCAGATCAGGAGCCCAGTGATGAGATAACGCTTGAACAGAGGCCGCTTGTGCATGTTTGTCGGGAGGCCGGTTTGCCGAGTTGATCAGGGCGCGCCCAAGCGCGCTACCGTGCCGTGATGCGGCGCCCCCGCCGCACCCCGCAACACGCCCGCCGCACCGATTGGACGCGGCGCCGGCAATGACAGGCGACGCAAAACGCACAGGGCCTGTGGCGGGAGCAAGGGGCGCCCGGTCGGAGCCGGGCTGTTACGAGCGTTGAACAAGTGGGGCTGTATCGCGCCGTGTTTCGGGCGGCGCGGAGACCAATTGACGACAAGGGGGGTGCTTTCGCTTCTGGTCCTCCGCCTGCCTTGCGCGCCGGAGCGGCGTTCGCTACGTGCAGGCCGGGCAAGCGCCCGCACCACATGCTGCATCGGACTTGACGGCGTCCGATTTGGTTTCGTCCCTCTTGCCGGCCTCGGCAGTTTCGCCTTGCGTCTTTCCCGGCTTGGCGCCATTGTTCCGGAAGTCGGTGGCGTACCAGCCGGTCCCTTTCAACTGAAATCCGGCTGCGGAAATCAGCTTGGTGAGCGCCGGCTTGCCACAGTCCGGGCAATCGGTGTGCGGCGCATCGTTCATGCGCTGCAGGAATTCTTTCTGTTGCCCGCACTCGGAACAGCGATATTCGTAGATCGGCATGACTACCCCCCAAAATCGAGGAAAAGGATTATACCTGAAACGGTTACAGACCGCGCTAGCAACAGTTGGGGGCGGCTGCCAATTTGTCAAGGGCGTCCCGCCGCGACCGGCGTCACGGTGGCATCTCGGCAGCGGAATCGGCAAAATCGGGGCCTTGGCAACTGCCTGGACCGCCATGGCACCCAGACCTCCGATTATCGACTGCGGCCGGGCGGCCGCCGTCGCCCTGCTTCTTGCGCTGATGGCGGCCCTTCCGGCTGCCCGGGCCGACGACGTCGGAACCAATGTGTACATGACCGGGGCCGACGTCCGGATCGTCGCACCGGTCGGCGGCGACCTGTTCGCTGCCGCCGGGCGCGTGAGCGTCGATGCGCCGATTGCCGGGGACGCGGTGCTGGGGGCCGGATCGATCGACGTAAGAAACCTCATCGGCGACGATCTGCGCGCGGCGGGCGGCATCGTCACGGTCACCGGCCGCGTGGGTGGCGAAGCGCTGATCGCCGCCGGCAGCATCGCGTTCGGGCCGGCAACCGAGATCCTGGGCAAGGTCCGGCTCGCGGGCCGCGACATTGCGGTCGCCGGCCGGCTCCATGGCGGCCTGAATGTCTACGGCAGGAATGTGCTGCTGCTGGGCGAGATCCACGGACCGCTGCGGCTCACCAGCGAGAGAATCGAGGTCATGCCGTCGGCGCACATCACGGGCGATATCAGCTACCGCAGCCCGGATGAGATCCGCATTCATCCCGGTGCGCGCGTCGAAGGCAGGATCATGCGCGAGCCGGTCTCGTTCGAGTTTCCCCACCGCGGCCTGGAAATGCCCGGCCTGCCGGCGCTGGCGCCGCTGCTGACATTCGGCCTGTTTGCGGCTGGCGTGCTGCTGCTCATGGTGTTTCCCAGATTCACGCTCGCCTCGCTCAATACGATCAGGTCGGCGCCGGTGAAAAGCCTCGGGCTGGGCACGGCGATTCTGTTCAGCCTGCCGCCGGTCATCATGCTGCTGGTCATCACCATCGTCGGCATCCCGGTTGCGCTCGCCTTGGCGGCGCTCTACGCGGTTGCTCTTCTCGCGGGCTACTTGATCACGGCGTTCTTCATCGGCGACCAGCTGGCGCGTCCGGCGCTGCGTGGGCGCGCCCTGAGCACCGGCTGGCGCATCGGCTCGCTGCTCGCGGCGCTCCTGCTGCTGTGGCTGGCGCGCAATATTCCTGTCCCCTACGTCGGCGCGCTGGTGTTGCTGCTGGCGCTCGTCGCCGGCCTCGGCGCGATGGTGCTGCAGGCTTTCACCAACTACGCCGATCGCCCATAATTGCTTCGACTGGCTCGCGGATTCGGCGCGGCGTGCCGCGCCGGGCCGCGCTTCAGGGAACCTGCCGAATGTCCGATCAGATACTGGTCCTCAATTCCGGCTCCTCAAGCATAAAGTTCGCGCTGTTCACGGCTGCGCCCGAGCCGGTCCGCGGCTTGCATGGCAACATCTCCGGACTCGGTGTCTCCCCGGCGGTCCGTGCGTGGGACGGAAACGGAAATCCGCTGCGGGCGCAACTGCCCGGGGAAGGCCCGCAACAGCGAGACCACGCCGCAGCGCTGCGGTGGCTGCTTGACTGGCTCAATCTCGAGGAGCGCGGCGGCCAATTGGTCGGCGCAGGTCACCGCGTGGTGCACGGCGGCGCGCGCCACGCCGAGCCGGTCCGTATCGGCCCCGGCATGCTCGACGAGCTCGAGCAGCTGACGCCTCTCGCGTCGCTGCACCAGCCGCATAATCTCGTCGCTATCCGCGCGCTCGGCAAGGCGCTGCCAGGCCTGCCGCAGGTCGCGTGCTTCGATACCGCGTTTCACCGCACGCAGCCGGCCGTGGCTCAGGACTTCGCGCTGCCGCGCGAAATCACGGTGGCTGGCGTGCGGCGCTACGGGTTTCACGGGCTGTCGTACGAGCACATCGCCAGCGTCCTGCCGCGGCATCTCGGCACGCGCGCCGGGGGCCGCGTGATCGTGGCCCATCTGGGCAGCGGCGCAAGCCTGTGCGCGATGAAGAACTGCGCGAGCGTTGCCACCACAATGGGTTTCACGACGCTGGACGGCTTGATGATGGGCACGCGCTGCGGCGCTATCGACCCCGGCGTTCTGCTCTACTTCATGCGCGAGCGCGGCATGTCCGCCGCCGAGATCGAGGATCTGCTCTCGCGCCGCTCCGGGCTGCTTGGCGTATCGGGCCTGAGCGGCGATGTGCGCGAGCTGCTCGCAAGCGACGATCCGCGCGCGCGCGAGGCGTTGGAATTGTTCGTCTACCGCGCCGCGCGCGAACTCGGCTCGCTCGCCGCGGCATTGGCTGGCCTCGACGCCCTCGTTTTCACCGCCGGCGTCGGGGAGCACGCGGCGCCGATACGCGCGATGATCTGCGAGCGCGCGCGGTGGCTCGGCGTCGAGCTCGACGGCGATGCCAACAGCCGCCACGAGCGCATCATCAGTCGGGCAGGAAGCCCCGTCACCGTGTGCGTCATCCCGACGGACGAGGAAGCCGTGATTGCCCGTCACACCGGCCGTCTGCTCGGCGCCGGGGGGAGCTTGACGCCGGTGACTCCCGCGGCGGGACGACGCCCGGTATGATGCGTTCTGGATCCTTTCGCGCATCCGGTTACCTCGCATGAAGATCCTGATCCTCGGCGCCGGCGGCATCGGCGGCTACTTCGGTGGACGGCTGGCACAGGCCGGCGCCGACGTCACGTTTCTCGTGCGCCCGCGCCGCGCGCAGCAGCTCGCGGAGAACGGCCTCGTGATCAAGAGCCCGGCAGGCGATGCGCGAATTGCCCCGGCCACCGTGCTTGCGGAAAACCTGCGCCCCGATTACGACCTCGTGATGCTCGCCTGCAAAGCCTACGACCTTGACGCCGCAATCACGGCCGTCGCGCCCGCGATAGGCACCCACACCGCGATCCTGCCCACCCTGAACGGCCTGCGTCACATTGACGTCCTGGCCGAGCGTTTCGGCGCCGCGCATGTGCTCGGCGGGCTTGCGCAGATCGCGGTGACGCTGACGCCTGCTGGCGAAATCCATCACCTCGGCGATTTCCACCTGCTCGCCTTCGGCGAGCGTTCCGGCGGGCATTCGCCGCGATGCGAGGCGTTCAACGAGGTCTGTGGACGCGCAAACTTCACCGCGCGCCTGACCGACAACATCAACCTCGAGCTGTGGGAGAAGTTCGCTTTCCTCGCCACGCTTGCCGGCATGACCTGCCTCATGCGCGCGAGCGTCGGCGCGATCATGGCAGCCGACGATGGCGAGGCGCTGACGCGCGAAATGCTGGAGGAATGCCGCAAGGTTGCCGCGGCCGCAGGGCACTCGCCGCGGGCGGATGCGATGGCGCGCTACACAGCGCTGCTCACCGAACGCGGATCGGGTTTCACCGCCTCGATGCTGCGCGACATCGAGCGCGGGAGCCCGACCGAGAGCGAGCACATCGTCGGCGACATGCTCGCCCGCGCCCGGGCGCTGCGCGTCGCGGCGCCGCTGCTGCGCGTCGCGCGGGCGCATCTTCAGGCGTACGAGCGGGCACGCGAAAAACCGGGGTCGGAGTAACTTTTCCGCGCGCTCGACCTTCGGTAAGTGCGTTCGATGTGGGATGCGCGAAAAAGTTACTCTGACCCCATTAGAACGGAATGTCGTCGTCCATCTCGTCGAACCCGCCGCCCTTCTTGCCCTGCGGCTTTCCGCCCCCGCCGCCTGCCGTCGCCTGCGCGGGCTCGCGCTCCCGCGTCTCCATGGGCTCGGAGCCGCCACTGCGCTGGCCGAGCATTTTCATCTCGCTGGCGATGATCTCGGTCGTGTAGCGGTCCTTGCCCTCCTTGTCCTGCCACTTGCGCGTGCGCAGCGACCCTTCCACGTACACCGGGCTGCCCTTCTTGAGGTATTCGCCCGCGATCTCGGCGAGCCGGCCGAAGAAAGCGACGCGGTGCCATTCGGTGCGCTCTTGCTTCTCGCCGCTCTTGTCCTTCCAGACCTCGGTTGTGGCAACACTGATGTTGGTCACCGCGCCGCCGTCAGGCAGATAGCGCGTCTCGGGATCGCGTCCCAGGTTGCCGATAATGATGACTTTGTTGATCGAGGCCATATCAGGTTTCCCCTTCGATTAGATTGAGCACATTGTGTTCGTCAAAGCGGGCGCTGTCCACCTTGAGGTACGCGGTGCGCTCGGCCGCGCTGACGCGCGCCTCGTGCACGCCGGGAAGCGCCTGCAACTTCGCCATCAGGCCCGCGGCGTTGCCGGAATGGAGCGTCGGCAGTGCATATACGCGCGTGCTCAGCACCGCCGGAAACCGGGTCCCGCGCGTGGCCACAAGCCAAATAACGAGTATCAGGGCATCCAGGATGACCACGCCGGTGCCGCCCCAGCGCCCGTAGACAAAACCGCCCCCTGCCGCGCCCACGAATGTCCCCAGGAACTGGACACTGGTGAATATGCCGATCGCCGTGCCCTTGGAGCGCGCCGGCGCCATGCGTGACACGAGTGTCGGCAGGGTCGCCTCCAGCACATTGAACGCGGTGAAAAATACCAGCAGGAACAGGCCGATCAGCCAGACCCCGCCGGTCAGCAGCGGCATCAGCAGCTGGATGACGAGCAGCATCCCGACCGCCCCGGTCAGTATCCGGCGCAACTGGTCGGGTCGGCCGGCGCGCAGGATGAACGGCAGCATCAAGACAAACGAGCCCAGCATCACCGGCAGATATACGTGCCAGTGCTGGTCGAGCCTGAGCCCGGCATCGCGCAACGAAAACGGCACCGCGATGAACAGCGCCATCAAGACGGCATGCAGTGCAAACATGCCGTAGTTGAGCCGTGCGAGCTGCGTGTCCTTGAGCACCCGCACGAAATGCCCCACGGGCCAATAGCCGCGCCGGCTCGGACCTTGCGCCACATCCGGCACCACGCGGTAGACCACGCCGATCGCGGCGACCGAGAGGATTCCGGTCAGCAGGAAGATTCCGGGCACGCCGATCACCCGGTTCAGCCACGGGCTCGCCACCAGCGACAGCGCGAAAGTCGCGCCTATGGTCGAGCCGATCATCGCCATCGCCTTGGCGCGGTGCTCCTCGCGTGTAAGATCGGCCGCCATCGCCATCACCGCGGCCGAGATCGCCCCGGCGCCCTGGAGCACACGGCCAAGAATCACGACATAGATGTTGGGCGCCGCCGCGGCCACGAAACTGCCCACGGCGAACACCACCAGGCCGGCGTAAATCACCGGCTTGCGGCCGTAGCGGTCGGACCAGAAGCCGAACGGAATCTGCAGGATGGCCTGGGTGAGCCCGTAGGCGCCGATCGCGATGCCAACCAGGGTGAGGTTGTCGCCCCCCGGCAGATTCTCCGCGTAGATCGCGAAAACCGGCAGGATGACGAACATCCCAAGCATGCGCAGCCCGAAAATACTCGACAGGCTCAGACTCGCGCGCAGCTCGTCTGCGGTCATGCGGCTCGCGGGGGACATGACGGACAAGAAAAGAGGTTAGAAATCAACGTCGAAGTCCGGTATATTAGCAGGTTTAGCCAGCATCGGGCCCCAGCACGTGGCGCACCGCCAGCCAACCGTTGTCAGACTCGTCTCGAGCGATTCGGAATCTCCGGCACACGGCGCCGGCCTGATCCGCATTCGCGGCGCGCGCACGCACAATCTCAAGAACGTGAACCTCGATCTGCCGCGCAACCGGCTGATCGTCATCACCGGGCTGTCGGGCTCGGGCAAGTCCTCGCTTGCCTTTGACACGCTCTACGCCGAGGGCCAGCGACGCTACGTGGAATCGCTCTCGGCCTACGCGCGGCAGTTCCTGCAGCTCATGGAAAAGCCCGACGTCGACCTGATCGAAGGCCTGTCGCCGGCGATCTCCATCGAGCAGAAAGCGACGAGCCACAATCCGCGCTCGACCGTGGGCACGATCACCGAGATCCACGATTATCTGCGGCTGCTGTTCGCGCGCATCGGCGATCCTCGCTGTCCGGAGCACAAGATCCTGCTCGCGGCGCAAAGCGTCTCGCAGATGGTCGACCACGTGCTTGAGCTCTCGGAGGACACGCCGTTGATGATCCTCGCGCCGCTCATCGTCGGACGCAAGGGCGAGCAGGCCGATCTCTTCGACGAACTGCGGGCGCAGGGTTTCGTGCGCGTGCGCATCGATGGCGCGGTGCACGAGATCGAGGAGCTGCCCAAACTCAAGAAGAACGTCAAGCACACGGTCGAGGTCGTCGTCGACCGCATCAAGGTGCGCGCCGACGCGAAGCAGCGCCTGGCGGAATCGTTCGAGACTGCGCTGCGCCATTCCGACGGGCGCGCGCTCGCGGTGGAGATGGATAGCGGACGGGAGCACCTGTTCTCGGCAAGATTTGCCTGCCCGATCTGCAGCTACTCGCTGCCCGAGCTCGAGCCGCGTCTGTTCTCGTTCAACAACCCGATGGGCGCGTGCCCGCGCTGCGACGGGCTCGGCGCGGTGAGCTTTTTCGATCCGAAACGCGTGGTCGCATTCCCCGACCTGTCGCTCGCCTCGGGTGCAATCAAGGGCTGGGACCGCCGCAACCAGTTCTTCTTCCAGATGCTGCAGTGCCTGGCAGGTCATTACGGCTTCGACATCGAGACCGCCTTCAACGCGCTGCCGGAAGCCGCGCAGCACGCGGTCCTGCACGGTTCGGGGCGCGAGAAGATCCGCTTCGTCTACGTTGGCGAGCGCGGCAACAAGTTCACGCGCGAGCATGCGTTTGAGGGCGTCATCCCCAATCTTGAGCGTCGCATGCGAGAGACCGATTCCATCGTGGTGCGCGAGGAGCTTTCCAAGCACCTCAACACCCAGGCCTGCCCCGAATGCAACGGCACGCGGCTGCGGCTCGAGGCGCGCCATGTCACCGTCGCCGGCCGCACCATCTACGAGCTCAGCGCGCTGCCGCTAGGGCAGGCGATCGCCGTGCTCGAGAACCTCGCCCTGACAGGCGTGAAGCAGGCGATTGCCGAGAAAATCATGCGCGAGATCGTGAACCGCCTGCAGTTCCTGGTGAATGTCGGACTCGATTACCTCTCGCTCGAGCGCTCGGCCGACACGCTGTCAGGCGGCGAGGCGCAGCGAATCCGGCTCGCCTCGCAGATCGGCTCCGGCCTGACCGGGGTCATGTACGTACTCGACGAACCCTCGATCGGGCTGCACCAGCGCGACAACGCGCGGCTGCTCGACACGCTGAAACGGCTGCGCGACATCGGCAATTCGGTGATCGTGGTCGAGCACGACCACGACGCGATCATGAGCGCCGACTACATCGTCGACATGGGCCTGGGCGCGGGAGAGCACGGCGGCAACGTGGTGGCGCAGGGCACGCCGCACGAGGTCGCGGCGGACTCGGAGTCACTTACCGGACAGTATCTCAACGGCCGCCGCCGCATCGACGTGCCCGCGCTGCGCCACCGCACCAACCCCAAGCGCCAGCTTGTCATCCACGGCGCGGCGGGAAACAACCTCAAGAGCGTCACCGTCGGCGTACCGGTAGGTCTCTTCGTCTGCGTGACCGGCGTGTCCGGCTCCGGCAAATCCACCCTGATCAACGACACGCTCTACCACGCCATCGCGCACGGGCTCTACGGCAGCCCGGTTGAGCCGGCACCGCACGAGTCGATCGCCGGCGCCGATTTTTTCGACAAGGTGGTGAGCGTGGACCAGAGCCCGATCGGGCGAACGCCGCGCTCGAACCCGGCGACTTACACCGGGCTCTTCACCCCGATCCGGGAATTGTTCGCCGGCGTGCCGGCAGCGCGCGAGCGCGGCTACGGCGCGGGGCGGTTCTCGTTCAATGTCAAGGGCGGACGCTGCGAAGCGTGCCAGGGCGACGGCGTGCTCAAGGTGGAGATGCATTTTCTGCCCGACATCTACGTCCCGTGCGACGTCTGCCACGGCCGGCGCTACAATCGCGAAACACTGGAAATCCACTACAAGGGCAAGAGCATCCACGAAGTACTCCAGATGACGGTAGAGCAGGCATCGGAGTTCTTCAGCGCTGTGCCGGCGATCGCTAGGAAGCTGCAGACTCTGCTCGACGTGGGTCTGGGCTACATCAAGCTCGGCCAGAGCGCGACCACCCTCTCCGGCGGCGAGGCACAGCGCGTCAAGCTCTCCCTCGAGCTGTCGAAACGCGACACCGGCCGCACGCTCTACATCCTGGACGAACCGACCACCGGACTGCACTTCCACGACATCGATCTGCTGTTGCGCGTGTTGCACCGCCTGCGGGACCACGGCAACACCGTGATTGTGATCGAGCATAACCTCGACGTCATCAAGACCGCGGACTGGATAATCGATCTCGGCCCCGAGGGTGGCGACGGCGGCGGGCGCCTCATCGCCGAGGGCCCGCCGGAAGAGGTGGCGAAGAGCAAGACGAGCCATACCGGCCAGTATCTGAAGCACGTGCTGGCCTGATAGCACGCCATGGCCGATTCACAGAACCAGACAACAACCGTTGCGCAGGAGCCGCACGCGTCAGCCTCCACTGCGCGGCCGGCGTTCCGGCTTCTGCACTACTTCTCCCTCGCCAGTCTCGCCGCCATTGTAGTCGCCGCGGTCGTACTCGCGGTGCTCTACCAGCGCCTGGCGGTGCGCGATCTCATCGAAGCCCAGGAAACCCATCACGTCGCTTTGTCCCGGGTATCGGCCAACGTTCTGTGGCCGCAGTTCTCGGCGTTCATCGCCTCTTCGGTCGACCTGGACGACGCCGCGCTCAGATCACACCCGGAGGTCGAACAGCTGTCCCGCGCCGTGACGCGGGATCTGGCGGGAACCCGCGTGCTCAGGCTCAAGATCTACGACCTTGCCGGCCGCACGGTGTTCTCCACGGAAGCGGATCAACTGGGCAAGAGCCGCTCGAGCAGCCCGGGTTTCGTGTCGGCGCGCGACGGAAAGCCGGCGAGCGGGCTAGAACATCACCGCCGCTTCAACGCATTCGACAAGGTCATCGAGAACGTCGACGTCCTGTCCACGCATATTCCGATCCGGAAACCGGGCTCGGGCGACGTCGAGGCCGTATTCGAGATCTCCAGCGATTTCTCCAACCTGCTCCAGCGCACCGGTGAAACGCGCAATGAGGTCTTCTTTCGCGTCTCCGCGGTGCTGCTGGCGCTCTACCTGGCTCTGTTCTACATCGTCAGGCATGCGGATGGGATCATCCAGCGCCAGGAAGCGCGGCGCCGGGAAGACGAGGCGGCGTTGCGCAGCGCCCGGAACGAGCTGGCGCAAAGCGAGCAGTTCCACAGGGCGCTCACCGAGCGCGCCTCGGACGCCGTCGTGGTGATCGACACCGGCTTTACCGTGTATCACGCCACCCCGACGGTCGAGGAGGTGCTCGGCCGGCAGGCAGCGCACATCGTGGGCGCCGCGCTGACCGGCTCTGCGCGCGAGGAATATCGCGAGCCCCTGAAATCGTGGCTGGCCAAGGTCAGCGCCGAGCCGGGCGTCGCGCGGCCGTTCGAGTTCGAAGGCGAGCATGCCACGAAGGGCAGAAGATTCTACGTCGCCAACGCAACCAATCTCCTTGCCGATCCGGCGGTGCACGGGATCGTGGTCAACATCCGCGATATCACCGACCGCAAGCGCGCCGAAATGCAGGCGCGCCGGCTCGCGCTCTACGACGGACTGACGGGTCTTGCGCGACGCGATTTCTTTGCCGAGCAGACGCGCAGAGCGATCGCGCACGCCAAGCGCTACGAGGAGAACCTCGCCATTCTGTTCCTCGATCTCGACGGGTTCAAGCGTATCAACGACATGCGCGGGCACGACGCGGGCGACGCGCTGCTCAGGGCGGTCGCGGAACGGATGCGGGAAACGCTGCGCGAAGGCGACACCATCGGACGCTACCTGATGCCGACGGAGGACCACGTCGCACGCTTCGGCGGCGACGAGTTCATGATACTGCTGACGCGGCTCCAGCAGCCCGCGGACGCAGCCTCAGCCGCCCGCCGCCTGCTTGGCGCGTTGGCCCGGCCGTACACCATGGCGAACGGCATCCAGGAGACGATCACGGCCAGCATCGGCATCGCGATCTTCCCGCAGGACGGGCGCGACATGGAAGAGCTCATGAAGCGCGCCGACGCCGCGATGTATGCCGCCAAGGTCGTCGGCAAGAACACTTACAAGCTCGCAGCGGGAGCGTGAGCAGCTCCCGCCTGCGCACGGCCTTCGCGGGGTGCACCCGGCGGGTGTCGCGCCGGCACGGTTTCGGACGGCGGTTTGCGACATGCTACGATAATGCGGCCATGACGCGAGGCATGCACGCCCAGCTGATACGCGCGCGAGGCGCTGCTCGAGCCACGACAGGATTCGGACACAAACCCCACCCATGAACCCGCGCGAATTACTGCTCGGCAGCTTCGACGCAGCGCTGTCCGCCGCCGACCCGCAGAAAATCATTCCGCAGCACCTGCCCCGGCCGCCAGCAGGCCGCACGCTCGTCGTCGGTGCGGGCAAGGCGGCCGCCGCCATGGCGCTCGCAGTCGAGCAGCACTGGCCCGCGGAGGCTCCCCTCGACGGCCTGGTGATCACGCGCTACCAGCACGGGCTGCTCACCCACCGCATCGACGTCGTGGAAGCGGGCCACCCGGTGCCGGACGAATCCGGTGAGGCCGCCGCACAGGAAATCCTGCGCCGTGCAAGAGGCCTCGGCGGGGATGACCTGCTGCTCGCGCTCATCTCCGGCGGCGGCTCCAGCCTGCTTTCGCTGCCGGTCGACGGCGTCGCCATGGCAGACCTTAAAACGGTCACAAGACAATTGCTTGTGTGCGGCGCACGGATACAGGACATCAACACCGTGCGCAAGCATGTGTCTGCGATTCAAGGCGGGCGCCTCGCTGCTGCGTGCCGCGCGCCGGTGCTTGCCCTCACCATCTCGGATGTCACCGGCGACGACCCCACACACGTCGCGTCAGGACCGTGCGCGCCCGACCCGACGACGTACGGGGACGCGCTCGACATTCTCGAGCGCTTCGGCATCGATGCCCCGCCCTCGATCAGGTCGCATCTCGCGCGTGGCGCGAACGGTGAAGTGCCCGAGACGCCGAAACCGGATAGCCGCATCTTCAAGCATGTCGAAAGCCGCGTGATCGCCACGGCGCAGGCATCGCTGCAGGCGGCTGCACGGTATTTCATTGCCCGCGACGTCCACCCCGCCATCCTCGGCGACTCGGTAACGGGGGAGGCCCGCGAAGTGGCCAAGGTCTACGGCGCGCTCGCCCGGCAGGTACGCCGGCACGGGCAGCCGTGGCAGCCGCCCGTCGCGCTCATTTCCGGCGGCGAATGCACGGTCACCGTAAAAGGCGAGGGCCGCGGCGGGCGGTGTGCGGAATTCCTGCTTTCGCTGGCGGTCGATCTCGACGGCGCCGATGGCATTCACGCGCTCGCCTGCGACACCGACGGCATCGACGGCTCCGAGGACAATGCCGGCGCGATTCTCGCGCCTGATTCGCTCGCTCGCGCGCAAAGGAAGAAAGTCTCCGCCGAGAGAAGTTTGAAGAACAACGACGGCTACGGATTTTTCGCGGCGCTGAATGACCTGGTCATCACCGGCCCCACGCGCACCAACGTCAACGACTATCGCGTGATTCTCATCACGTGAAAGTCGCCCGCACGCGCCGGGCTGCGGCTAGAATTACGACATGGCCGAAACCGTCGCCGAGAAGATGACCGACGCCATTTCACCGCCCGCGCTCGCTGCCATCGTCGCACTGAAGATCCGCGATTTCCTGCGCGCACCGGTGGCCGAGCAGGTCAAGTTCAAGGCGCACCTGGAGAGAATTGCCGAGATGGCGCTGGCACCGCTCGCGCCTGAATCGCGCGTCGTGCTCGACGCCCCCGATGGCCTTGCTGTCGTCATTCTCGGCGGCCCTGCCGACGCGCTTGCAACCGCCGAGCGGCTGCAGGCGACGACCGGCGAGCTTGCGCTCTGTATCGGACTGGACTACGGGCCGGTCAGAGCGGTAGACCACGAGCGGCGGGGCCGCGGGCTGGTTGGCGATGGCCTCGTCGCGGGCATGGCACTCGCGGGCGCGACGACGCCAGGTCGGATCGCCGCCTCGCGCGCGTTCCGCGAAGTGCTGGAGTGGGCTGCGCCCGGCCACGCCGTGAACCTCGTTGCAACGGAAAGTTTCACCGATGCCAGCACCCGCACGCACGAGATGTACACGCTGGACAAGCAGGCAGCAGCGAGCCGCCGGCGCCGGTTTCTTGCCGCCGGCGCGACGGGCGTCGTCGTCATC
>JBFKNN010000009.1:0-37887 GCA_041629335.1 Burkholderiales bacterium
ATTCGTGGTGATGGGGCACACCGCGCACGACGTTTCGGCGCTGGCGGCGCGCCAGGGCGCCGACGTCATGCTGATCTCGATGCAACCGGTAGACGAGATGAACGCGGCGAAGCACGAGATCGAGGACGCCCAGCGCGAAGGCGTCAAGATCCAAGGCAGCCTGCTCGCGAACAAGGTCTTGCTCGACGACAAGACCGGGCGCGCCAAGGCGCTGCGCGTGATCGAGGTCGAGTGGGTCAAGGGAAAGCCGGTCGAAAAGCCGGGTACCGAGATGGACCTCGAGGCCGACCTCATCGTCATCGCGATCGGTCAGGCCGGCGATCTGACCGGCATGGAGGAGCTCAACAACGGCAAGGGGCTGATCTCGGCCGACAAGTTCTACCAGGTGCCGAACCGCCCGGGTGTCTTCGCCTGCGGCGACATCCTCCGCCCGCACCTGCTCACCACCGTGATCGGCCAGGGGTCGATCGCCGCCGACAGCATCGACCGCTACCTCCGGAAGCAGGAGATGGGCAAGCGGCCGAAGGTCGACGTGCATCATTTCAATCTGCTCGACAAGCTGCGCGAGGTGAACCTCGAGCCGGCGCCCTACGCATCGACCGAGGCCAACGGCCCGCGCCCCATCGACCAGGGCCTGCGGGGCACCTCGCTCGCCGGCAAGGCGGTCGGTGGCTTCGCCATCCACAACTACGAGGACCGCAGCGCGGCGGAAGTGTGCAAGTCCGACGAGCTGTACCTGGGGCATTTCCCGCACCAGGAGCGCATCAGGCGCACGGAGATCGGGCCGTCGGCCGAGGAGGTGCTGGGCCACTTCGCCGAGCGCATGGTCGGGCTCGACGACAAGCAGGCGGTGGATGAGGCCAAGCGCTGCATGAGCTGCGGCATGTGCTTCGAGTGCGACAACTGCGTCATCTACTGCCCGCAGGTCGCGGTCAAGCGCACGCCCAAGTCGGAGTCCACGATGGGCCGCTACGTCTACACCGACTACGACCTGTGCATCGGCTGCCATATCTGTGCCGACGTCTGTCCCACCGGCTACATCAAGATGGGCATGGGCGACCACTGACGCAGGGTGACTGGCGATGATACGGATCGCAGCGGGGATCATGGCAGCCGTCGTGGCGGTCGCGGGATTCGCCGACTCGGGCGAGAAGCGTGCCGGGCGCGTCGCCATGCCCGTCATCAAGATCGAGCGGGGTGAGAACTGTGTCGCGCCGGTCGAGGAGATGCGCCGCAACCACATGACGATGCTCACGCACCAGCGCGACCGGACCATGCGCCAGGGGCTGCGCGAGACGCGCTTCAGCCTCAAGAACTGCATCGACTGCCACGCCAGCCGCGAGACCGGCAGCGTGCTCGGCAAGGACGGCTTCTGCTCGAGCTGCCACGCATACACCTCCGTGAAGATGGACTGCTTCGAGTGTCATACACCCCTGCGGGAGGGCGGGGCCGCGGGAGCGCCGCGATGAGCCCGGATCGCCGGCGGTTCCTGGGCTGGGGCGCGGCTGCCGCCGCGGGCGTGGCGTTGGCACCGGCGCTGCGGCTGATCGAGCTCGCCCAGGCGCGCTCGCCCGAGGAGGCCGCCTCGGCGCTGCAGCGCTGGGGGCTCCTGATCGACACCGCGAAGTGCACGGATTGCGAGGTGTGCGTCACCGCCTGCCACGAGGAGAACGGCGTCACCGGTCACGGGCGGCCCGCGACCGACGCGCAATGGATCCGCAAGGTGAGCCTGCGCGACAGGCGCACCGGCTACGCGCAGACGCTGCCGCTCATGTGCCAGCACTGCGAGCACCCGCCGTGCGTGGACGTGTGCCCGACCGGCGCCTCGTTCCGGCGCGCCGACGGCATCGTGCTGGTCGACAAGCACACCTGCATCGGCTGCCGCTACTGCGTCATGGCCTGCCCGTACGGCGCGCGCTCGTTCATCCACGAGGACGTAACCGGCCAGAAACCGGACGTGCCGCGCGGCAAGGGCACGGTGGAATCGTGCACGCTGTGCGTGCATCGCGTGGACCGCGGCGAGACCCCGGCCTGCGTGACCGCGTGCAACCGCGACGGCGGGAAGGCGATGGTGTTCGGCGACCTTAACGATTCCGGCGCCGAGATCTACCGGCGCCTGCGCAGCCAGCCGTCGACGCAGGTTCGCGCCGATCTCGCGCTCAACACCGGCGTGCGCTATCAGGGGCTGTAAGACATGGCGCGTACCCACTACCGCGAAATCGACGGCCGCAGCGGCGGCTTCTACGCGCTGCTTGCCGGGCTGGGGGCCCTGATCGCGGCCGGCCTCGGGGCTGCCTGGTACATGGAGCACTATGGCCACTACGTCACGGGGATGAGCAACCGCATCGTGTGGGGCACGCCGCATGTCTTCGCGGTGTTCCTGATCGTGGCCGCCTCCGGCGCGCTCAATGTGGCCTCGATCGCCTCGGTGTTCGGGCGGAGCCTCTACAAGCCGCTGGCGCGGCTCTCCGGCCTGCTCGCGCTCACGCTCCTTGCCGGGGGGCTGGCGGTGCTGGTGCTCGACCTGGGGCGGCCCGACCGCCTGATCGTGGCGATGACGCACTACAACTTCAAGTCGATCTTCGCCTGGAACATCTTCCTCTACACTGGCTTCTTCGCCGTCGTGGCGCTCTACCTCTGGACCATGTTCGAGCATCGCGCGGGCGGCCACAGCAAGCCCGCCGGCATGGTCGCATTCCTGTGGCGCCTGGTGCTCACCACCGGCACGGGGTCGATCTTCGGCTTCCTGGTGGCGCGCGAGCCCTACAACAGCGCGTTGCTCGCGCCGTTGTTCATCATCATGTCGTTCTCGTTCGGGCTGGCGGTGTTCGTGCTGGTGCTGATGGCCGCGTGCCGCGGCAGCGGGCGTGCGCTGGGTGATGCGTTGCTCGCCCGGCTGGGCAGGCTGCTCGGCGTGTTCGTCGCCTCGGTCCTGTACTTCGTGGTCGTCTACCACCTCACCAACCTCTATATCGCGCGCCAGCACGAGGTCGAGTGGTTCATTCTCGTGGGTGGCGGCGTGTACACGGCGCTGTTCTGGATCGGGCAGATCCTGATCGGCAGCATCGTGCCGCTCGTGCTCCTGTTCGCGCCGGCCTTGAGCGGCTCGCATCGCGCGATCGCCGCCGCGGCAATATGCGTGATCGCCGGCGGCATGGCGCAAGTCTATGTCCTCATCATCGGCGGCCAGGCGTATCCGCAGCTGGTGTTCCCCGACAAAGAGGTGGCGAGCAGCTTCTTCGACGGCGTGGTTGCGGCCTACGCGCCGAGCCTGCCCGAAGTGGCGCTCGGCGTGGGCGGGGTGGCGCTCGCGCTGGCGCTCACCGCCGTGGCGCTCAAGGTGCTGCCGTTCCTGCCGCAGAGCTTGGCGGACGGCGACGTGGAGCCAGTAAAGGCATGAACCGACTGTTCGTTTCTGCCGCGCACAAGTCCTCGGGCAAGACCACCGTGTGCATCGGCCTCGCCGCCGCGCTGCGTGCCCGCGGCGAGGCGGTGCAGCCGTTCAAGAAGGGGCCGGACTACATCGATCCGCTGTGGCTCGGGCTCGCCGCCGGGCGGCCGTGCTACAACCTCGATCCCTATCTCAGCGGCGCGCGGGAGATGCGCGCCGAGCTCGCGCAGCGCATGCGCGGCGCCTCGCTCGGCCTCATCGAGGGCAACAAGGGCCTGTACGACGGCCTCGACCTGCACGGCAGCAACAGCAACGCCGCCCTCGCCGCGCTGATCGGCGCGCCGGTGGTGCTGGTGATCGACGCGCGCGGCATGACGCGCGGCATCGCGCCGCTCATCCTCGGCTATCAGGCTTTCGACGCGAACATCCGCATCGCCGGCGTGATCCTGAACCAGCTCGGCGGCTCGCGCCACGAGGCGAAGCTGCGCGCCGTGATCGCCCACTACACGGGCGTTCCGGTGATCGGCGCCATCCAGCGCGACGAGCGCCTGACGATCGTCGAGCGCCACCTCGGCCTGATCCCCAGCAACGAAGCCGAGGCCGCACGCCTGCGGGTCGACGAAATCGCTGCGCTCGTTGCGTCGCAGGTGGACCTCGACCGCCTGCTTGCTGTCGCGCGCGAGGCGGCGCCGATGCCTGAAGCCCCGGTTACTGCCACGTCGGCGCCGCCGGGCGGGCGGCCGGTGCGCGTGGGCATCGCACGGGATGCGGCGTTCGGCTTCTACTACCCGGGCGACCTGGAGGCGCTGCGCGCCGCCGGCGCCGAGCTCGTCGCATTCGACGCCTTGCGCGACAAGCGCCTGCCGCGGATCGACGGCCTGTTCATCGGCGGCGGGTTTCCGGAAACGCACATGGACGCGCTCGCCGCCAACAAGGCGCTGCGCGGTGAGGTGCGCGAGGCGATCGAAGCCGGGCTGCCGGCTTATGCCGAGTGCGGCGGGCTGATGTACCTCGCCCGCGGTATCGAATGGAACGGGCGCCGGGCCGAGATGGCCGGCGTCGTTCCCGCCGACATCGTCATGCACGCCCGCCCGGTCGGCCGCGGCTACGTGCACCTGCGCGAGACCGGCCGCAGCCCCTGGCCGCCGGCGTCCGCCCGCGGCGCGGAGCCGATCCGAGCGCATGAATTCCACTATTCGAGCGTGGAAAACCTCTCTCCCGGGGTCGAGTTCGCCTACGAGGTCGAGCGTGGATACGGCATCGACGGCCGCCATGACGGCATCGTGCACAAGAACCTGCTCGCGTCGTACGCGCACCTGCGCGACGTCGCCGACAACCACTGGGCACGGCGCTTCGTCGATTTCGTCCGCAGCCGCGCGCTGCAGCGCGCCGAAGCCGCGGCAACCCCCGCCTGATGGCCGGCGCGACGCCGCCGCTCGCGCCTGAGGGCAAGGCGCCGCAGGTGGACGACGAGGGCTACCTCGTCGACCCGTCGGACTGGAACGAGGCGGTTGCCGAAGAGCTGGGGCGCCAGGAGGGCATCGTGCTCACCGACGCGCATTGGGCGGTCATCCGGTTCGTGCGCGACTACTACGAGCAGCGCCAGATCGCCCCGGATGCACGTCATGTCATGAGGCATCTGGCCGAGTACCTCGGCGGGCACGGCGAGGGGCGAAACGACCTGTTCAGGCTCTTTCCCTACGGCTACGTCAAGCAGGCGTGCAAGATTGCCGGCATGCGGCGGCCCCGCGCCTGGAGCACCGGCTGAGCACGATCTGCCCAAGGACACGCCATGATCACCATCACGCCGCAGGCTGCCGAACAGATCCGCAAATCCGCGCAGCAGTCGGACCTCAAGGAGGTCTATCTGCGCCTTGCCGCGCGCCTGGACGCGAAGGGGGTGATCGAGTACGGGATGGGCTTCGACGACAGGGCGGAAGGCGACACGCAGTTCGAAAGCAACGACGTCAGGGTGCTAATTGCGCCCGGCTGCGTCGAGCTGCTCACCGGCGCGACCCTCGACTACGTCGAGATCAACCCTGGTGAGCAGCGCTTCATCTTCATCAATCCGAACGATCCCTCGCACAAAGCGCCGGGGTCTGCACGCTAACTGGACGGCGCCGCGCCGGACGGTTAATCTGGGGCCAGTCCATGTTTTTCGCCGCGCGGTCCAGCGCAGGTTTGTTGAATGTCTGAACCCACCAGCCCGCAACCAGGCGAGAAGCCCGATGACGCCGCGTCCACGGAGCGAACAGGCCTGCGGGGGCAGAGCCAGACGGTGCGCCTTGCGCGCAAGACCCAGTCGCTCGACATCCTGTATGAAATCGCCACCAGCCTGAGCCAGCCCGGCAGCCTCGAGCAGCTGCTCGACGGCTTCCTCGACACCTTCATCGAGCTGGTGGATGCGCGCGCGGCGAGCGTGCGGCTCGCCACCGACCGGGGGTACACCCAGCTCATCTCGAGCCGCGGCCTCGACCCGGAGGTGGTCGAGCGGGATCGGCTGATGCAGACCGGGCGCTGCCAGTGCGGCTGGGCATCGACGGAAGGGGGTATTCGCACCCAGCGCGGCACTGGCGAATGCGCCAAGCTGGTCGGTCGGCCGATGCTCGAGCGCGACTGTACGGAGTTCGTGGTGGTGCCGGTGCAGTACCGCGACCGCATCCTCGGGGTGTACAACCTGTTTCTCGACCGTCCGCTCGCGATGATGGGCGAGGACATGCCTGATCTGCTGATCAGCGTCGGCCGCCATCTCGGCCTCGCATTGGAGAAAGCGCGTCTCGAAAGCGACGCGCGCCGCCTGGCCATCATGGAGGAGCGCAACCTCATCGGCAGCGAGCTGCACGACTCGCTCGCCCAGTCGCTGATCGGCATGCGCCTGCAGCTGAAAATGCTGAGCGAGGCCCTGGGGCGCAAGGACTTCGGCGCCGCCCGCTACGAGGCGATGAGCCTGCGCCGTGCGCTGACGCAGGCGAACGCGAACCTGCGCGACCTGTTGACCAACTACCGGCTGAAGATCGACGATTCCGGGCTGGTGCAATCGGTCGCCAACCTGGTCGATCGGTTCGCCCGGGAAACCGGCATCGCCGTGTTCTTCCAGAACGATTGCGGGGCATTCCAGCTCACGCCCGCCCAGGAGATCCAGCTCTTCTACATCATCCAGGAGGCGCTCACCAACATCCGCAAGCACAGCGGCGCGCACAACGTGCGCATCATGCTCAACAACGAGGAGGATCTTTACACCGTATTGATCGAGGACGACGGCCTCGGCATGGGCGGTCCCGACGAGGCGGCGTCCGGCGAGCACGCCGGGCTCGCGATCATGCGCGAGCGTACCAAGAAGCTGCCCGGCCAGATCGTGATCGAGAGCGAGCCTGGAGAGGGCACGCGCATCGTGCTGATCTTCAACGCGCCGCCGGCCGGGGCCGCCGCGGTTGCGGAGCGGGGCTGACATGCGCGTGCTGCTGATCGACGATCACGCGCTGGTGCGCAAGGGCATCGAGGAGCTGCTGCAGAGCCGCGGCGTCCAGGTGGTCGCCTCGGTCAGCTCGGGCGAGGAGGGGCTCCGCCGCGCCCGCGAGCTGAAAGCCGACATCATTCTGCTCGACATCAAAATGCCGGGCATGACCGGCATCGAGACCTTGAGGCAACTGCGCGCAAGCGGCGTGGAGACGCCGGTGGTGATGCTCACCATGAGCCAGGAAGACGCCGATCTGGGCGCAGCGCTGCGCGCCGGCGCGCAGGGCTATCTGCTGAAGGACATCGAGCCGGAAGAGCTGGTGCCGGCGCTGGAGGCCGTGCTGCAGGGCGACAACGTCGTGGCCCAGGAGATGGTCGGCACCTTGGCGCGCCTCGTGGGGAGCGAGGCCGCCCCGGAGCGGGAAGCGCGGCGCCCGGCGGCGCCCTTTGCGGACCTGACGCCGCGCGAGCTGGAGATTCTGGACTGTGTGGCCGACGGCTCCAGCAACAAGATGATCGCGCGCGAGCTGGATATCACCGACGGCACCGTCAAGCTGCACGTCAAGGCGATCCTGCGCAAGCTCGGCGTGCGCTCGAGGGTCGAAGCCGCAGTGGCGGCGGTCGAGCACGGCCTGGGGCGGAGACGGAAAAAGCCCGGACCCGCGGTCGGCAAATGAAGCCGTGTGCGCCCGGCAGCTCAGGACTCGAGCGTATTGATGAACAACTGCGAGCGAGGCAGCCCGTGGTCAAGCAGCAGGTATTCGGCTGCGATCGTGAACCAGTCCGGACCGGCGACGTAGATATCGCAGCCGTCGAGCCGGGGATGATCCTGCAGCACCCGGCTCAGCGCGCCATGCATGAGGGCGTCGTCCGGCGAGCGGGCCTGTGCCGTCAACGGGGTGTAGCGGAAGTTATCCAGCGCATCGCTCCAGGAGCGGCACAGATTGTCGAGGTAGTGTCCGCTCGCGCCGGAGGCGATCCAGTAGAGCTGCAGGGTTTCGGCCGCATCGAGCGCCATGGCGTGTTCGAGCAGGCTTTTCACGGGCGCGAATCCGGTGTCACACGCGATGAACACGGGCGTGCGATTCGATTCTTCGTCCAGCACGAACTCGCCCCGCGGACCCTCGATGCGCACCGTGTCGGCGTCTTTCAGCCCGCCAAATACGCGCTCGGCGAACGCGTCCCCGGCGCGCCGGCTGATATGAAACTGCAGGTTGCGGTCGTCGCACGGGCAGCTCGCCACCGGGCGGGACGCCGTGAGCCCGCCGGGCAACTCGAGCGACACGCATTGGCCGGCAAGAAAACGCAGCCGGTTGGTGCGCGGGGTCTGAAGGTGCAGCAGCCGGATGTCGTCGGCGAGCGGGCTCAGGGACTTGACCCTGGCATCGATTCGCTGCAGCGGCATGTCCGCGGCGCCATGCGCCTCGCGCGCCTCGATCACGAGGTCGCCGACGGCGGTGTTGCAGCACATGAGCACGACACCGGCGGTCTTTTCGGCCGCAGTGAGAGCGTAATCGGAATGACGCGTCCTGTGCACCTCGCCCGACAGTACCTTCGCCTTGCACTTGCCGCAGCTGCCGATGCTGCAGCCGTATTCGAGCGCGAGGCCGGCGTGCAGCGCGGCCTCCAGCAGGCTGTCGTTGCCATCGACGAAGAACTCCCGGCCGCTCGGCTTGACCTGTACGTGCGCCGTCATAATCCTCAGGAAACTGTCCTGTACCATCAGCGGCGGCGGCTCGTCGCCTCCGGGCACCTGCGCCAGGCGATGCGTGAGCCAGGCGAGCAGTTCCGCCGTCACCGCGCCCGGCGAAGCCGCCGGATCGCGCAGCTTCTCTTGCAGCCCGTCAACGATCGCGCGGTAATGCTCGAGCTGCGCCTGGATCTGCGCGCGCTCTCTGCCCATTTCGGTCAGGCGTGCGACCAACACCTCGGCGCTGGGCAGCAGGCTCTCACGCACGCGCCGGGCGAACGCGGTGTCCTTGATCCGCTCGATGCGCTCGAGGGCTGCATTGTCCTCGAGCCTGACCTGCGGATAGGCGCGCAGCAGATCGTCCGCCGAAACCATGCCCTCGAACGCGGCCAGCTCGCCGCTGCGGATCTTGCTCTGCAGCACACCTCGCCTGACGCCGACCAGGCGTGCCGCGCGAGACAATGTAAGGAGCCGGGGCATGAATCTTCCCTTGTGAATCTATCATATCGCAGAGCCAGCGTGCGATTGCCAGCGTAGAACGCGATGGACTTTCTGCCGATTTTTCTCAATATCCGCGACGAGCCTTGCCTGGTGGTGGGCGGCGGCGAGGTCGCGGCGCGCAAGTGCGCGCTGCTCATGCGGGCGGGTGCGCGCATCACTGTGCTCGCGCCGACGCTCGCCGCCGCGTTCGATGCCGATCTCGCCGCCGGACGGATCACGCACCGGGCGGGACAATTCCGGGACGAGGATCTGAGCGGGTACGCGGTGGTGATCGCCGCCACCAACGACGACGCGGTGAACCGCGCGGTCGCCGCCGGCGCCCGCGCGCGGCGCATCCCGGTGAACGTGGTGGACCAGCCGGCGTTGTGCTCATTCATCCTGCCGTCCATCATCGAGCGCGCGCCGCTCGTCGTGGCGGTGTCGAGCGGGGGCGCCTCGCCGGTGCTGGCGCGGCTGCTGCGCGCGCGCCTGGAGACCCTGATCCCGGCGGGCTACGGCCGCCTCGCCGAGCTCGCGCGCGCGTTCCGCGACAAGGTCAAGGCGCGCTTGAAGCCCGCGGAGCGGCGCCGCTTCTGGGAGCGCGTGCTGGAAGGCCCGATCGCCGAGCTGGTGTTCAGCGGGCGCGACGACGAGGCACGCCGGGCCCTGCAGGACGCGCTCGACGACACGCGCCTCGTTCTCAGCGGCGGCGAGGTGTCGCTCGTCGGCGCCGGCCCTGGCGATCCGGACCTTCTCACCTTCCGGGCGCTGCGCCTCATGCAGCAGGCCGACGTCGTGGTGTACGACCGGCTGGTCTCGCAGCCGATTCTCAATCTGGCACGGCTCGATGCCGAGCGCATCTACGCCGGAAAGGAGCGCTCGAAGCACGCGCTGCCGCAAGAAGACATCAATCAGTTGCTGGTGCGGCTGGCGAGGGAAGGCAAGCGCGTGGTGCGTTTGAAAGGCGGCGATCCGTTCATATTCGGGCGCGGCGGCGAGGAGATCGATACGCTTGCCGTGGAGGGCATTCCCTTCCAGGTGGTGCCCGGGATCACGGCGGCAGCAGGGTGCGCGACATACGCCGGCATTCCGCTCACGCACCGCGAGTATTCGCAGTCGGTGGTGTTCGTGACCGGCCACCTGCAGGATGGCAGCGTGAATCTCAACTGGCGGGCGCTGGCGCAGCCGCGCCAGACCATCGTGTTCTACATGGGGCTGCTGGGCGTCGATATCCTGTGCCGCGAGCTCGCAGTGCACGGCCTGCCGGCCGCGACACCGGCCGCGCTCATACAGCAGGGCACGCTGCCGCAGCAACGCGTGCTCACGGGTACCCTGGAAACGCTTCCGGGTATCGTGCGCGAAAGCGATGTCAAGGCGCCGACGCTGATCATCATCGGCGAGGTGGTGCGGCTGCGCGAGCGGTTGAAATGGTTCGAGCCGACGGCGTAGCCGCCGCGTGGCGATCAAACGGGGGTTCTATGTCTGACGGATTCATCGAGGTGGCAAGAGCGGGCGAGCTGCAGCCCGGCAGGATGAAACGGGTCGACGTCCGCGGCCGGCGCATCCTGCTCGCCAACGTGGATGGGCGGATTTGCGCCGCGGACGATACCTGCACCCACGAAGAGGCTTCGCTCTCGACGGGCGTGCTGGAGGGTCCGCTGGTCAAGTGCCCGCTGCATGGCAGCCGCTTCAACGTCTGCACCGGCGAGGCGCTGGAAGAGCCGGCCGAGGAAAACCTCAGGACTTATCCGGTGCGGCTGGAAGGCGGGCGCATACTGATCGGCCTCAGCGAAACGGGCGCGCCATGACCAGGCGGGTGCGGGCAAGCCCGACCGATGCCGCGGCCCTGATGCATTCGATACTCAAGCGCATCGCCACCGGCCCGGAGCTGAGCAAGGATATTTCGCGCGAGGAGGCGTGCGCCGGAATGCGCTGCGTGCTCGACGGCGAGGTGGATGCAGTGCAGGCGGGTATCTTCCTGATCGCGCTGCGCATGAAGCGCGAGACCGACGACGAGAACTGCGGGGTGCTCGAAGCCGTCCTCGAGGCAACGCGCAGCGCGGTGGCGCCGGTGGAAGAGGCGGTGAACATCGTCGATCCCTACGACGGATTCAATCGCACGCTTCCGGCCTCGCCTTTCCTGCCGCCGGTGCTTGCCGCCTGCGGCGTCGCGGCGGTGTCGCACGGGGTGGAGAGCATGGGACCCAAGTATGGCGTGACGCACCGGCAGGTGCTGCGCGCCGCCGGCATGCCGGTGGACCTGGAGCCCGAAGAAGCCGCCGCGCGCGTGGGCGACCCGGGCGTCGGCTGGGCTTACGTCGATCAGAGCAAATTCGCCCCCAAGCTCTACGGGCTTGCCGCGCTGCGCACGCTCATCGTCAAGCGGCCAGCGCTGACGACCGTCGAGGTGCTGGCGGGGCCGGTGCGCGGCCGGCGGAAAACGCATCTGGTCACCGGCTACGTGCACAAGCCCTATCCCCGCATCTACGCGCTGCTTGCGCGCCATGCGGGCTTCGACTCGGCCCTCATCGTGCGCGGCGTCGAGGGCGGCGTGATTCCATCGCTCGCCCAGACCGGCAAGGTGTTTCACTATCACGACCGCGGCGAGGAGACTGACACCGAATTCAAGCCGGCCGAGCTGGAGATCGATCGATCCGTGCGGGCCCCGCGGATTCCCGGAGCGGCCGCGGAGGGTGCGAAAGAGGATGACGATAGCGGGCCGACGCTCGATCATGCCGCTGTCGCGAAAGCGGCCGCCGAGGCCGGCATGGCAGCGCTTGCCGGCGAGCCTGGTGCCACGCGCGACAGCCTGATCTACGGCGCCGCGCTTTGCCTTTGGCATCTCGGGCGCTACCCCTCCGTGAACGCTGCTGCGCAGGCCGTGCGCGGCGCACTCGATAGCGGCAAGGCGATGGAGCATGCCCTGAGGGGCAGGGCGACCGGGCAAGCGTAGAGCTCAGCGATGGTCGTATGAAACCTGCATGCCGGATCGCGTTGATGCCGCAGCGTCCGGCATCTCTAGGTCCGTTACGGCCGCTTTTGGGATTTTAGAAGCTGGGCACGATCTTGGCGGAAATGAGCACGGCGGGACCTTGCTCTGCCTTTGTCGTCCGGGTCGGGCCTTGGCCCAGGTTCCGCGACCCGGGTGACGGCTATTTCTTCAGCGGAACGACCTTCACCGCGATCTCTTCCAGCTTCCTGGAGCGGATCACGTGCCCGTCGAGGCCGGCTTCCTTGATGCCGCCGCCGTAGGCCACGCTCATCAGCTGCGAGTAGTAGGTCACCGGCATCGAAAACCTGGTGCCGTAGCGCTTGTTGATCTCGCCCTGGTAGACCTCGACGTTGGCCTGGCACAGCGGGCAGGGGGTGACGATCATCTCGGCGCCGTGGTCGTACGCCGACTCGATGATGTTCTTGATCTGCTCCTGGCTCTTCTCCGGCTCGGAGAAGGCGAGCGCCCCGCCGCAGCAGGTGACTTTCTGGTCGTAGTTGGTGATCGCCTCGCCGCCGACCGTCTCGACCAGCTTGTCGAGGTAGACCGGGTTCTCGAACGATTCGCCGCTGATGCCGAACGGCCGGTTGGTCTGGCAGCCGACGTAGCCGGCGATCTTCACGCCCTCGAGCGGCTTCACCACGTGCCGGCCGAGCTCCTCGTAGCCCAGATCCTCGATCAGCACCTCGACCATGTGCCGCACCTCGGCCTTGCCCTGGTATTGCAGGTTCGCTTCCTGCAGGCATTCATTCGTGTCGCTCCTCAGGGTCGAGCTGGTGGCGAGCTTTTCCTTTGTTTCCTTGGCGCCGAGCCAGCAAGCCGCGCAGGTCGCCACCACGTCCTGGCCGGGCAGGTGCTTTTCCGCCAGCGCGAAGTTGCGCGCGTTCATCACGTGCCTCGGCAGCTCGCCCGATTCGGCGTAGCTGATCGAGGCGCCGCAGCAGTTCCAGTCGGGAATCTGCGTGAGCTTGACGTCGAGCGTCTTGCACATCGAGTTGACCGACGTGAGGTAGTTCGCGGCTGATCCGCGGAGCTGCGACGAGCAGCCCGGATAGAATGCGTACTCTTTCCTAGCCATGAATCCTCCTCGTCACGAATCGAGTCCGCGACGCTTGTGCTCGAGCTCGTAGGCCTTGTTCAGCATTTTCCGGATGCCGGCCTTGTCTTCGCACTCGTGGCCCTTCAGCAGCTCGAAGGGATTCAGCCGCTTGGCCTTGAGCAACGCAAGCGCGACGCCCTGCATCGAGAGCCCCTTCTTGATGCCGGCAATCAGCCCGTCCCTGAAATAGAGGCCGATGGTGAGCTTCAGCTCATTGACGCGCCCGGTCTTGGTGCAGTTCCCCCAGAACAGCCGCGAAAAATGGCGCGTCGGCTGGTCCTTCGGCGCCAGCCCGAGCCGGTGCGCGTAGGTCGCGATCCCGTGCATGATCTGGGTGATCGGGAGCTTGCGCGGGCAGCGCACCACGCAGTTGTAGCACGAGGTGCACATCCACATCGAGTCGGAGGTGAGCACTGCTTCGCGCTTGCCGGCGCGGATCATCATGAAGATCTTCTGCGGCGAGTGCTCCCAGTCCGGCCCGAACGGGCACGAGCCCGCGCACACGCCGCACTGCATGCACATCTTCACCCACTCGCCTTCCTCGACGCGGTCCTCGATTTCCCTGAGGAAGCTGTTGCGGTACCTGGCAAGTGCCTGTTCGTTGAGATCGCCCATGTTGCTCAGTCTCATCCGTTCATGTTGTGCGGAGCCCGCCGGCCGCCGGATTTCAGGCAAAGCCCTTCATCGGGCTCATCCCGATCTTGTTGATCACCTCGGCATACTCGTCGATCAGCTGCGGCACGCGCTCGATGTCGGTGATCGCCACTTCGAAGGTGCGCACGCGCTCGGTCTCGAGCGCCATCGTCTTCAGCGTGTCGTCGATCTTGCTCATGCGGTAGCTGGCGAGCTCCGAGCCCTTGACGAAGTGGCACTGGTAGTCGTCGCCGTGCTTGCAGCCCATCAGCATCACGCCGTCGTAGCCGGAGTTGAGCGCGTCGGTGACCCAGATGGTGTTGACCGACCCGAGGCAGCGCACCGGGACCACGCGCACGAAGGCGTTGTAGGTCTTGCGCTGCATCCCGGCCATGTCGAGCGCCGGATAGGCGTCGTTTTCGCACGCGAGCACCAGGATGCGCGGCTTCTCGGAGAACTCGTCGGGGATGTCGACCGCCTTGATCTGGGCACCGACCGTGTCGACCGAGTAATTCTCGAACGAAATCACGCGCACCGGGCATGCACCCATGCAGGTTCCGCAGCGCCGGCAGCGCGATTCGTTGAACACCGGGTAACGCTTCTCGTCCTCGTCGATCGCGCCGAACGGGCATTCCACCGTGCAGCGCTTGCACTGGGTGCAGCCCTCGAGCCTGACAATCGGGAACGAGAGGTCGCCCGAGCGCGGATGCGCGGCGCGCCCCAGCGCGGCGTTCTCCGCGGCTTGTATCGCCTTCAATGCCGCGCCGGTTGCATCCTCGACCGCCTGTGCGATGTCCATCGGCCGGCGCACCGGGCCGGCCGTGTAGATCCCGGTGCGGCGCGTTTCATAGGGGAAGCAGATGAAGTGCGAATCCGTGAAGCCATGCTTGAGCTGCGGCAGGTCCTTGCCCTGGCGGTAGTCGAGGTTGAGGATCGAGACGGGCTTCACCTCGAGCTGGTCCTGTTCCTCGGCGGGCAGGTCGATGTTCACGCCGGAGTTCGGGACCTGGCCGGTGGCGAGCACCACCAGGTCAGCGTTTTCGATCGCGGCATCCTCGTCAAGGATCAGGTCGCGGAAGTTGACCTTGCACGCGGCGCCGTTCGCTTGGACGCCCGTGACCTTGCCCTTGGTGAAGGTGACGCCCTTCGCCTGCGCGCTGCGGTAGAAGTCCTCGCCGTTGCCGGGGGTTCGCAGATCCGTGTAGATCACCACGGTGTCGATCGCCGGATTGGCGTCCTTGAAGTACATCGCCTGCTTGATCGAGGTGTTGCAGCAGAAGCCTGAGCAGTAAGGCAGGTGCTTGCCGGTGTCGTCGCGCTGTCCGGCGCACTGCACGAAGGCAACGGTCTTCACTTCGGCGCCGTCGGAGGGCCGCTTGACCGGCTCGTTTTTCGCCGCGGCGTCGCGCGCGAGCCGCTCGAGCCCGGCCTGGTCGACGACGTTGGGGGTGTTGCCGTAGGCGAACTCGGGGAGCCTGTTCGCGTCGTAGGGCGTGAAGCCGGAAGCCTGGACGATTGCGCCGACTTGCTCGGTCACCGTGCCGCCCGATTCCGCGGCGACCTGCACGCTGAAGTTGCCCGGGGCCCCTGAGGTCTTGGCGATGACCGAATTCAAGTGGACTTTGATCCGGGATTCGGCTGCTATCTGCGCGATCATGTGCTCGACGCCGGTGTCGGCCGGGTCCCGGTACGGCTCACGGAAGGCGACGCGCTTATGCAGTCTGGCCATCCAGCCGCCGAGCGCCTTGTCCTTCTCGACCAGCACCACCTCGTAGCCCGCGCCCGCCGACTCGAGCGCGGCGGTCATGCCCGATACGCCGCCACCGACGACCAGTATGCGCTTGTTTTGCCCGACGTTCGGATTGCCGGCCGGCCTCTGCATCTTCTTCACTTCGGCGCAGCCCATGCGCACGAAGTCATCGGCTATCTCCTGCGTCGTCTCCTTTG
Organism: Burkholderiales bacterium; assembly: GCA_041629335.1. GTDB lineage: Bacteria > Pseudomonadota > Gammaproteobacteria > Burkholderiales > SG8-41 > JBFKNN01. The sequence goes on from JBFKNN010000009.1 coordinate 15,689, forward strand.
CTTCCGGGGTGTCCGGCTGGCTCCAGATCACGCCCTCGCGCAGGTTGGCGCGCGAGAGCGCAACGGTGGGAAACCGGAACGCCTCGGTCTTCGAGCGCCGCGAGCAGGCGGCGATCATGACGTGCGTGACCCTTTCCTTCTCGATGTCGTCGCGGATCATCTGCACGCCTTCGGCATTGCACAGAAAGTCATGGGCGCGGGTCAGATTCATTTTTCCCTCGCGCTCCGCGACCTTTGAAAGCTGCGCGGCGTCCAGCCGCTCTCCGAGGCCGCAGCCCCTGCAGATGTATGCCGCTGTTTTCATCTCGGACATTGCTGTTCTAATTCCCTGGATGCCGGTTCCGAAAAATGATGAATGATGAACGATGAAATATGAATGACGAACGGCCAGCGCGGCGTCGCGGGGTCTGAATATTCGTCATTCACCATTTCGTATTCCTCTCACGCCTCCGCTCGCGCGACCTTGTTCACCACCTGTATCGCGCGCAGCGCCGCGGCCGTGGCGCTCTGCACCGCGCGGTTGACGTCTAGCGCATTGGTCGCGCAGCCCGCGCCGAACACCGCGCCGCCGTTGCCGGCCGACTCGATGAAGCCGCTCGAGTCGGCAACGATGTCCGCGGGGATATCGGCCGCGTCGACCGACGGCTCCATGCCAATCGCGAGCACCACGAGGTCGTGCCTGTTGGCATAGCGGTGGTAGCCCTCCGTGTCGACGCCGTGCAGGACGGGGCTGGCGTCCTGGTCTTCGGTGATCCGGGCGACCTTCGACTTGATGAATCTGACGGTCGCATCCGCGCGGACCTGCGCGTAGAAGTCCTCGAAACGGTCGATGGCGCGGATGTCGATGTAGTAGATCGATGATTTGCCGTTCTCGCCCCAGGCCTCGCGCACATAGCTGGTCTGCTTCAGCGACGCCATGCAGCAGATGCGCGAGCAGTGGCGCAGGTGGTTCTCGTCGCGCGAGCCCGCGCACTGGATGAACGCAATATCCTTCGCCTCCTTGCCGTCCGAGGGCCGCAGGATCTTGCCGCCGGTCGGGCCGTGCGGGTCGGCGAGGCGCTCGAACTCGACGCTGGTGATGACGTTCGGGAAGCGATCGTAGCCGTAGGGCTGGATCTTGGCCGCATCATACGGCCGCCAGCCGGTGGCCCAGATCACGGCGCCCGCCTTGAGCTCGATCGTCCCGTCCTTCATGTCGAGGTCGATTGCGCCGTACTTGCAGGCGGACCTGGCCTTCTCCGCGTCCGGCGTACCGATGATCGAGGGGTCGAGCACGTAGCGCTGCGGATAGGACATCGCATGGGGCAGGTACGCCGCTTTCATGCGATCAAGGTTGTAGTTGGACGGGTTGTCGACCGTGGCCTCGACTGCGTCGGCGCATGCGCCGCAGGCGGTGCAGTTCTCGTTGACGTAGCGCGGCGTGATGCGGATCGAGGCGGTGTAATCGCCGCGGCTGCCGGTGATCTTGGTGACCTCGGCCAGCGTGAGCACGCGCAGGCGGGTATTGGCCTTGATGCGGCGCAGATTAATCTCAAAACCGCAGGCGGGGTGGCAAAGCTTCGGAAAATAACGGTAGAGCAGGGTGGTGCGTCCACCGAGGGTGGGGCTCTTCTCGACCAGCACGACGTCCTTGCCGCATTCGGCCGCTTCCAGGGCCGCCGTCACGCCGCTGATGCCCCCGCCGACCACCAGGATCGTCTGGTTGGTCGCGACAACTTCAGTCATCGGACCTCCTTGTAACGATCCGATGATAATACCTGACCGGATGCAGTGAAACCAGTTATTGCCGCGATTGCAGCCGTCAATTCAAGAATCTTATGCCGCTATAAGAAAGATCGAATTCGCCGCTGGGCGGCGCGCCGGAAAGTTCAGAATCGACTTGAAGTGAGGTGTCGCGCTGGCCACAAACGCTGGCGCTCGGCGTCGGCGAACTCGGCAAATACGCCGCAAACGACAGTGCCGCTAGAAATGCGGCTTGCGCGCCGCCTTCCGGTAGCATTCCACACCCTTCATGATCTCCCGCCGCGCGCTGACAGGCCCGTCCCAGCCGACGATGTCCACCCACTTGCGCGGCTCGAGGTCCTTGTAGTGCTCGAAGAAATGTGCGATCTGGGCGAGGGTGGCTTTAGGCAGGTCGCGCGGGGAGCGGATCCTGGAATAGATCGGCGTGAGCTTGTCGATCGGCACCGCGAGCAGCTTGGTGTCCTCGCCGGCTTCATCGCGCATCTTCAGCATGCCGACCGGCCGGCACCGCACGACAACGCCGGTGATGAGCGGCACGGGCGAGAGCACCAGCACGTCGACCGGATCGCCGTCCGCGCACAGCGTGTGCGGTATGTAGCCGTAATTGCACGGATAATGCATCGCGGTCGACATGAAGCGGTCGACGAACATCGCGCCGGTCTTCTTGTCGACTTCGTACTTGATGGGCTCGGCGTGCATCGGGATCTCGATGATGACGTTGAAGTCATTGGGCAGATGAAGACCCGAGGTGACTCTGTCGAGATTCATGGTGGGCTGTGGCGCGACGGGAAGGGATATGCCGCCCGCGGCATTATACCGTGGGTGGCGCCTGTGCGCCGAGCGGCACCCCTGGAGAAGGGGCGCCGGTCAGGGGTGGATCAGTGGTAGACGACCTGCTGGCGCCGGCCGCGTGTGAACTGCACGATGTGCGACAGCAGGTCCGATTCCTGGTACGGCTTGCCGATGAATGCGTTGACGCCAACCTCGAGCGCGTGGTTGCGGTGCTTCTCCGCGCTGCGCGACGAGATCATGATGATGGGGACATTCGCGGTGGCCGGATTGGCCCGGATATTCCGCGCGAGATCGAAACCGTCCATGCGCGGCATCTCGATGTCCACCAGCATCACGTCGGGGCACGCCGCTTCGACCTGCTCGAGCGCGTCGACCCCGTCCTTGGCGGTAAGCACTCGATAGCCTTCCCGCTCGAGCAGGCGGCCGGTGATCTTGCGCACCGTGAGCGAGTCGTCGACGACCATCACCACCAGTTCCTGCGGCTCCGTAACCGCCGGCCGGGCGGGTTCCGCATGCACGTGCCCGGGTTGCGCGCTCTGGGCGAGTTGCACCGGATTGATGATGAGCACGATCTGGCCGTCGGCCAGCACCGTCGCACCGGAGATCCAGCCCACCCGCGAGAGCTGGGCCCCGATGTTCTTGATCACGATCTCCTGGTTGCGGATGAGCTCGTCCACGTGCAGGGCCACGCGGTGCGTGCCGCTGCGCACGAGCAGTATGGAATGATAGGAGTGCGGCTGCGGGGCGTTCTGTGCGACTCCAATCAGCTGGGGAAGCCGGTGCAGGGGATAACTGTGTCCCTGGAACTCGACCGCACCGCGCGCGGAGATTTCGGCCAGTGCGTCGGATTTCACTCGCAGGACCTGCTCGATCATTGCGGAGGACACGGCGAACAGGTGCTGCTCGCCGCGTACCAGGACCGCGTGGGTCACCGCCAGGGTGAGCGGCAGGTAAACGCTGAACTGCGCACCTTTGCCGGCTACCGTGCTGACCTCGATGCGGCCGCCGATCGCCGTGATCTCGCTGCGCACGACGTCCATGCCCACGCCGCGCCCGGCAAGCTCCGTCACTTCCTCGGCGGTCGAGAACCCGGGTGTGAATATCAGCTGCGTGAGCTCGTCTTCGCTTGCTTCCTGGCCCGGGCGAAGCAGTCCTTTTTCCAGTCCCTTGCGGCGCAGTTTCTCGAGGTTCAGGCCGGCACCGTCGTCGCTCACCACGATTTCGATTTCGTCGCCTTCCTGGCGCACCATTACGGTGACTTCCCCGTTCTCGGGCTTGCCGAGACGGTTTCGCTCGTCGGTCGACTCGAGCCCGTGGGCGATCGCGTTGCGCAGCAAGTGCTCGAGCGGCGCGGCGATGCGCTCGAGCACGCTCCGGTCGATCTCGATCCTGCTGCCGCGGATCTCCAGATTGGCCTTCTTGCCGAGTTCCCGGGCGGACTGGCGCACGGTGCGGTGCAGGCGCTCGGTCAGGTTTGCGAACGGCACTGTGCGCACCCGCATCAGCTCCTGCTGCAGGTCGCGGCTGATGCGTGCCTGCTGCACCAGAGCTGCTTCGGCTTCGTCAACGTTCTTGAGCAGCGTCTGCTGCACGGTGACCACGTCGTGCAGGCCTTCCGCCATCATGCGGGTGAGTTCCTGCAGGCGCGTGTAGCGGTCGAACTCGAGCGGGTCGAAGTCGGGGCGATCCTGCTCCAGGATCGACATCCGGGACTGCATCTGGCTGTCGGCCTGGATCTCCATTTCGCGCAGTTGGCCGCGCAGGCGCGTAATGCTGTCGGTCAGGTCCGCGATCGAGTGCTTCAGCGTGCGCAGCTCGCTCTCGATGCGCGAGCGCGCAATGCTGAGCTCGCCGGACTCGTTGACGACGCGGTCGAGCGCCTCGGCGCCGATGCGCAGCATCGCGGCGGGGCTGGCCAGAGACGGTTCCGCGCGGGCCGGCTCAAGTGCCGGCACCTGCGGCGCATCCGCTTCCGGTGCCGTGCCGGCCGCCTGCAGCCGCTCGATGTCATGGCTCAAGCGGTCCATCTGGTTCTCGAGCTGCTCCAGCACCGCTGTATCCGGCGCGCCGGATTCGAGCGCTGTCTCGACGGCGCTTTCCATCAGGTGCGTGAGCTCGCCCAGACGCATGGCGCCGGCCATCCGCGCGCTTCCTTTCAGAGTGTGCAGCGCGCGTTTGAGCGAGTGGGACGCATTCATGTCGCCGGTATTGGCCTTCCACGCGCGCAGGTCATTGCCGATTTGCGGCAGGAGCTCCTGCGCTTCTTCCATGAAGATCGGCAGGAGCTGGGCGTCGAGGTCGTCGTGGATCGCGCGTTGATCCCGCTGCCGCGGCGCTTCCGCCGCTTTCGCGATGATCGCGGCGTCCGCGCGCGGCGTCATGCGCGTCGTCGTAAACATAGGTGCCGGCGGGTGCTGCCTCGGGAGCGCTCGCAACGCGTCCGCTTCGGCTGTGGCGGGCCGGGGCGGCTCGCGGCGCTCGACGCTCGCGACCATATCGCGAAGGCGGGAGATCGCCGTGGTGATGGCCCCGGCCTCGTCCGCGTCCGGTGCGCGATGGGCGTGCGATGTCCAGGTCTCGAGCGCGCCGGCCAGCTCGGCAATGGCATCGAATCCGGCGGTGCGCGAAATGCTCGCGAGTGTGTGGGCCGCACGCATGAATTCGTGCGAAGGCGGGTTATTCGGCTGCGCTTGCCTGCCGGGGAATTCGGTGTCGAGCGTCTCCAGGTGCTGCTGGGCTTCTCGAAGGTAAATTTCGTAGAAACCGCGCGACAGGCGGAGCTCGCCGATGACGACCTCGAGCTCGGGCTCGGGCGCCGGTGTCGGCGCGGCGCCGATCGCAAGCGGGTCCAGGCTCGGCAGGTCCGCCTCGAAGCCATGGGCGGCGGATGCGGCCGTGGGGCGGTCTGCGCCAAGATCGGGTCCTGCTGAAACCATGCCCGCAGGTTGTTCCTTTCTGGGGCTTGCGGCTTCATCGAGGCTCGACGGGCGAGCTGCCGTGGCGAGCGCGAGCAGTTCGGCTGCGGAAGCGCCGGATTGGGCTTGCGCGAGAAGCGCTGCCGCAAGCGAGGTGGCCGGCGCCGGCGCGGCGGGCGTCGCGGGCGCTGACGGCTGCTGAACCGGTGCGGTGTCCGCATTCTTCAGTTCCTGCGCGGCTGCGACGATGGCATCCGCCTCGATGCGGACCGTCTTGCCCGACTGCAGTTGGGCGATCCAATTGGAGAAAGCTGCGCCGGCGGAGGCCACGAGTTCAAGCAGGGCGGGTGCGGCCGGCTGCTGGCGCTCCAGCCACCGGTTCATCACCTGCTCGATTTCCCAGGCGACCTCGCCGAGATCCTTGAGCCCGACCATGCGGCCGCTGCCTTTGAGCGTGTGGAAACCGCGGCGGATGATGGTGAGCGCGTCCCGGTTCCCGGCATTTTGGACACATTGGGCATGCGCCGCCGTAATGTTGGCGAGGACTTCTTGCGCCTCTTCAAGGAAGATGTTGAGCATCTCGTTGTCGGGCGCGTCCGGCGTGGCGACCGCGGGCGTCATCGGCTCGGCTACCGCGGCCACGGGCGCCGGCGGTACTGCTTCGGCGGCAACCTCCGGCGCGGCCGGTGCGGTGTTCGATGTTCGACCCGGATCTGCTGTTTCTTCCGACGCTGAAGCTTCCCCGAACGGTGATGCCTGCGCGGTATCCCGCTGCCGGAAGCGCTCGAAGAAACGATCGATCGGTTGCTCGACTGGTGCCCGACCGCGCAGGCAGGGGTCCAGGTACACGCCCAGCGTGCTCAGCCCTTCGGCGATCCAGTGAATATCCTGGAGGGTGTCTTCCGTGTGCGGGGCAAGCGCCGCCGCGATCATGGACTCGCACTCGCTCAGGAGCGCTGAGGCGCGCCGGAATCCCAGCATGATGAGCCCGCCATGGATCTGCTTGAACGTGGGGGTCAGCGCGGGCAGGGTGTCGAGCCGGCCCGGGTCGCGGGCGAAGGCGTCAAGCAGCTCTTCCGCACTCTGCAGATTGGTGACGATTTCGCGCGTTACCTGGGCGCGCAGATGCGCCTCGTTGTATTTCTGTATGAGATCCGCGCGCAAACCTGCCGGCGGCTCGCATACCGTCTTGGTCTTTGCCGCGTCGAGCAGCCAGCCGTTCATGATCACGATCTGCTGATCGAGGTCGGCCGGCAACTCGTCGAATTGCTCGACTATGCTCTCGGCCAGCAGGAAGGCGGACGCCATCTCCATCACCATCAGTTGGCTGTCGCGCGGATAGGGATCCGGCAGGCGCATCGCGACGAGCGTCACGACCTCGAGCAGCCGCGCCAGCGGGTCGCTGTTGAGCTCGCCGGCCTTGCTTTTCAGCGCTGTTACCAGTTCACGGAACCGGGTCAATTGCTCTGGCTTGCCGGACACATATTCGACCCAGGTGCTCTTGAGCGTCTCGAGGCGCGCGCGCACTTCATCGAGCGCTGCTCGCCGCCAGTCCGGGTCGACATCCATGGTGTCTTGCGCGTCCGGGCCTGGCAGCAGGCTGTCGAGATTGAAGCGCCGTCTCACCTCGCGCATGCGCGGCGCGACCGGACGGCAGACCACCAGCGCATAAAGGATGTCGCGCAGCACCTGATTGTCCAGCGTCTTTGCGCCGGTTGCGAGATTGCGTATCTGGAAATCGATCCTGGTGCAGATCGTCCTGGCCAGGGCGACCCATTCGGGCCGCGGCGCGTGCAACAGTCCATCGACCACGCCGACCGCGCTCCACCACAGCCCGCGCGGCTCCGGCAGCTGTGGCGCGACCTGGTCCAGCGCGTCGAGCGCCTGGCGCATTTCCTGCAAGCCTTCCGGCTTCGCCGGGTTGCGCAGCCATGTCAGGAGGCCGCGCTGGTAACGCCCCCGCTGGGTCTGAAGGAATCCGGGCAATTCGGCGGCCCCGAGCGTGCGCCTCGAGGCGTGGCGAGGCGCGCTGATCTTGAGATCGGGATGAAACAGTTCCTTGCGGGTGACGCGCTTGTTGCCGTCGAGCGCGGACAGGTCACGGTAGAGCGGATACAGGCGCAGCGGCGCGTTCAATGCGCCCTTGGACAGCCCGTCCACGAATTCGCTCAGGGCCAGCACCGAGCGGTCGAGCACCTCCATCGTCTTCCGGCCGAGGTTACCTTCGGCAATGGCTTTGACGAATGCCGCTTCCAGCACTTCGGTGAAGCGCAGTACGCCCGTCAGCTCGAAGATGCGCAACGCGCCGGCGACCTGGTGCAGCTGGCCGGGGCAGGTCTGCAGCGCCGCAACATCTCCCGGCGCTGCGTTGTGCTTGGCAATTCGTTCGCGTACCCCCTTCAAGGCGTGGTCGATCTCGGCCTTGACCCAGAACAGCATGATGGTGGGAGTGTCGGGCTTCATGGCAGGGAGTCTCTAGGCGAGTTTGAAGCCGGAAACCGAGCTCTTGAGCTCGTTGGCAAGGGCATTCAGCTGCGCCGCCGAGCTGGCTGTCTTGCGGGTGCCGTCGGTCGTCATCTGCGTGATGGTCCGGATTTCCTTCATGTTGGACACGACCTGCGCAGCCGCTTTCGCCTGCTCCTGCGTCGCGGTCGAGATGGACGCGATCAGCGTGTCGAGCTTGCGGGATACGTTCTCGATTTCCTGCAGCGCCTGTCCGGCTTCATCGGCGACCCGCGTGCCCTCGACCACGCCCTGCGTGCTGCGCTCCATCGCCTCCACGGTGTCCAGGGTGTCGCGCTGAATGCTCTTGATGATGGCGCTGATGTGCTTGGTTGCCTCGGCCGAGCGCTCGGCGAGCCGTTGCACTTCCTCGGCCACCACCGCGAAGCCGCGGCCGGCCTCGCCTGCCGAGGCCGCCTGGATCGCCGCATTCAGCGCGAGCACGTTGGTCTGCTCGGTGATGTCGGTAATGAGCTGAACGATCTCGCCGATTTCCTGCGAGCTCTCGCCCAGCCGCTTGATGCGCTTGGAGGTCTCCTGGATCTGCGCGCGGATGTCGTTCATGCCGTGAATCGCGTTCTGCACCGCCTGTCTGCCCTTTTCCGCGGCGCTGAGCGACTGCTGCGCGACGTCGGCCGACTTGGAGGCGTTGCCCGATACCTGGTTGATCGATTCGGCCATGCGCATCACCGATTGCCCGGTGACCTGGATCTCGCTCCACTGCTTCTGGGTTGCCTGGAGCAGCTGGCCGGTAATTTTCTGCGCCTCACCGGTCGCGGAGCTTACCTGATCGGCCGCCTTGGTGATGCCCGACACCAGTCGGCGCAGCTCCTCGATGGTGTAGTTGACCGAATCGGCGATCGCGCCGGTGATTTCCTCGCTCACATGCGCCTCGGTGGTCAGGTCGCCGCTCGCCACCTGGCCCATTTCATCGAGCAGCCGGAGAATGGCCGCCTGGTTACGTGCGTTGAATTCCTCGCTTTCCTTCGCGCGCCGGCGGGCGTCGTCCAGGAACAGCTTGCCGAGGAGGGCCAGGCACGCGAGCGCAAGAAGCGTGGCTGCCACCGCTGCGGACAGGTGGTAGACGCCGGTGCGCGCATCGGCTTGGTACGCGGCGAAGAGCTGCGTCGGAACCTTCAGCAGATTCTCGTTCGCGGCGGAGATGTCGCGGCTGCCCTGCTTGGCCTGCGCAAGATCGCTCATGTTGGCGACGATCGTCTTCATGGCGGCCGCGAAAGGCGTGTAAACCTTGTGCAGCTCGGCGGCTTTGCGCTTGGCATTTTCGTTCGCAATCGGCGCAACGGCCGCGTCCTTGGCATTGCCCAGCAACGCGTCCAGCGTTTTCTGGAAGCTCTGCGAGTCGCGGACCAGCTGCAGCGCGACCTGGGGATTCGGGCGCTCGGTCGACAGCGTGCGCAGGGCGTTCACGAAGTTGAAATTGACGACGTCGGCATGCAGCAGCCGGGCGAAGGCCACGACCCGGGTCGGCTCGCCCGCATCGACGGTCAGCGTGACCAGCTCGAGCGTGAGCATCGAAAGCCGCGGCACCGACCGCTCAATCAGCGTCTCGAGCTCTTTCAGCTGGATCAGGTTGGGCTTCTGCTTGAGGATCAGATTGACGCTCGCTTCCACTGGCCGCCACAGTTTGCGAAGCTCGCCCAGGGTGGGCTGGATCGCCGCGTCGGACGGGGGAACGTCGGTCGCCAGCTTCTCACCACCGCTTGCGAGCAGGTTGATGTTGGCATTGAACAGGTCGCGGGCCTGCTCGAGCTGGTCGAATGCGACTGGCACGCCCTGGGTAGCCTGCTGCGCGCTGTTGGCGATTCGCTGGGTCAGCATCTGCATTTCCGTCGCTGTCGACAGGTAAACGGAGTGGTGCGTGGTGTGCTGGTTGTTGAGATACCCGCTCAGCGCGGCAAGCGCGAGGAACAGGCCGAGCAAGCCGAGCAGTATCTGGAACTGGCGGGCGACCGGAAGATGCCCGATCAATGGCAGTCCGGCTTTGCGCTCCTTGCGCGCGGTGGCCGGCACAGCGGCTTTTCGCGCAGGCACGGGCTTGGCCGAAGTTATGGGCTCGGCCGGTTTCGCCGGTTTCAACTGAAACCACCTGAACAGGCTGGGCATGGTCATTTGCAAGATAGACATGGGACTTCCCCCGCTGGATTTGGAATGATGGTGTTACCGAATGACGTTGAAGAAATCGGCATGTGCAATGAGTCCGGCCACATCGAGCTGCTGCCACGCGTTGCCCTGCGCGTCGTCGAAGACGCTGGATGACCAGGCGGAGCGCGGCGTGCCGTTCGCCGGCGACAGCTGTTCCTTGCGGTACAGGCCGTGCACGCGGTCGACCAGGAGGCCGCAGTTCACCCGGTGCTTGTCACCGATCAGCAATAACCGGGACTGGTCGCCGAGGACGGTCGGCGCGCCGCCGAGGAACACCGAGAAGTCGACGACCGTATAGAGGTTGCCGCGGATGTTGGCCAGCCCTGCGAACCACGGGCGCGTGAGCGGCACGCGCGACAGGGGCGGTACGGGTATGACCTCTCCGGCGTCCGTCAGGTCGACGAGCCATCGGCTCCTGCCCGCCTGCACGCCCAGTTTGGAGACGTGCTGGCCGCCCTCCTGGTTGACGAGGCGGGCCGAGAGGTTGCGCTGGTACTCGCGCAGAGAGATCTTTTCCACGATCAGCCGAGCGCGGATATCTTGGCGAGCAGGTCGGCCTGGCTGATGGGCTTGACGATGTAGTCTTTTGCCCCCTGGCGCAGGCCCCACACGCGGTCGGTTTCCAGCCCTTTCGAGGTGCAGATAATGACCGGGATATGCTTGGTCTCCTCGGCGCGGGTGAGCGCGCGCGTCGCCTGGAAGCCGTTCTGGCCCGGCATCACGATGTCCATCAGCACGAGGTCCGGCTGGAGCTGCTTCGCCTTTGCCATGGCATCTTCCGCGTTTTCGGCGGTGGAAACCTTGTAGCCGCCCTTGGCGAGAATGTCGGACAGATATTTGCGGTCGGTGGGAGAGTCGTCTACGACGAGAATGCTTTTGATCGGCATGGCTGCTGGCTCCTTCAAGTGTTACCTGGACGTCGCGGAGGGGGCGTAGGCGGCAACCGCCTGGATCAGCCCCTCTTTGCTGAACGGTTTGGTGAGATAGTGGTCGGATCCGGCGAGACGCCCGCGCGCGCGGTCGAATACCCCGTCCTTGCTCGATAGCATGATCACCGGCGTGGAATTGAACACGGCGTTCTGCTTGATCAGCGCGCACGTTTGATAGCCGTCCAGACGCGGCATCATGATGTCGACAAAAATGACTTGCGGGCGGTGGTCGCTGATCTTCGACAGCGCGTCGAATCCGTCTTCAGCGAGGATGACCTCATAACCGGCCTGCCGCAGGAACATCTCGGCGCTGCGCCGGATGGTATTGCTGTCGTCGATGACGAGCACTTTGATGGAGCCTGCTGCGGTTGCCGTCACTGCGCGTTCCCCCGAAAAATCCCATCAACCGACTCGCCGCCGGGCGGTCAATTCCGCCGGCGCCGGCAGAGTCCGTGTGCACGGGTGGCGAAGCGTGCCATCCGCGCCGTCCTGTATTCTGTGTGCTGCTGAGCACGGCCGGACCGGATCCGGGCCGCATGTTCGGGTGGATATTCGGAGCGGCGCCGGGTTAGTATGAGAACCGTCGCGAGCCGTGCGCCGCCTTGTTACGTCCATCCGGAAGGCGGCATTCAAATCTAACAAATTGTCAGGTTTTTCAGTCGCCTTCGTGAACAAGTTAAAGCACAAGATAGGTTTCGGGTTATGACAAATTCCACATCTTGTCGAAAAATCGCCGCCCCGCTGTCGGCCGATCAGCACCCCCTGCCTGTCGCTGGCGAAGGGTAGGCTGGTGCCCGGTTTCCGATACGGTCACGCCGGAGCCACCGACTGGCGCGTTGCCGCCCAATCCTGCCTGGAGCAGATCGGTCCCGGCTCAGGCAATCTCGGCTTTCTGTATGTCACCGATGTCCTGGGTGACCATCTTCCCGACATCCTTGCGTGCTTCAAGCGCGAAACCGCGGTTGACGACTGGGTCGGCACGGTCGGCATCGGCGTTTGCGCCACCGGGCGGGAATATCTTGACGAGCCGGCGATCGCGGCGATGGTCGGGGAGTTCGAGCCGGGCTCGTACCGGGTATTCTCCGGTGTTGCCGCCGAGGGCGACGCCGACCAGGTGCAGATAAAATGCGGCGACGCACCAGCGAATTTCGCGATCGTGCATGCCGATCCCCACAATCGCCACGTTACCGAGCTGGTGAGCCAGCTCGCGGAGCGGGTGGAGAGCGGGTTCCTGGTCGGCGGCCTAACCAGTTCCCGGCGTCAGAATCTCCAGATCGCCGGCGATATCACCGAGGGCTGCCTGTCCGGTGTTGCGTTCTCGGACGGCGTGACGATCGCCACGCGCCTCACGCAGGGCTGCTCGCCGATCGGTCCCAAGCGAGTCATCACTTCCGGTCAGCGCAACGTGATCATCAGCCTCGACGGTCGGCCCGCGCTCGACGTGTTCCGTGACGATATCGGAGAAGGGCTCGCCCGCGATCTGAACCGCGTCGGCGGGCACATATTTGCCGGCCTGCCGATTGCCGGCAGCGACACGGGCGACTATCTGGTGCGCAATCTGGTGGGCATCGATCCGGGAAACAAGCTGATCGCCATCGGCGATCTGGTCGAGCCGGGCGGCTCGGTCATGTTCTGCCGGCGCGACGGGTCGACCGCGCGCGAGGACATGGCGCGCATGCTCGAGAGCATCCGGCAGGGGCTGTTTGCGAGTCCGCGCGGGGGTGTCTACTACTCGTGCCTCGGCCGCGGCGCGAGCCTGTTCGGCCCCGATTCGGATGAGCTCAAGATGATCCGCGAGTCGCTCGGCGACTTTCCGCTCGTCGGCTTCTTCTGCAACGGTGAAATTTCCCACAACCGGCTCTATGGCTATACTGGCGTGCTGACGCTGTTCGTCTGAAGCCGGCACTGGACCGCAGGGGAAATCTGTAGACATGTACGGCGCGCGCCTGATCGAGGAGTTAAGCGTGACGTGGCTCGACGTCACCGCCCTCATCTTCTTCGCTGCCGCGTGGGGCGGCTACGCGGCGTTCGCGCTGCGCCGCAGCCGCACCATCCCCAGCCTGCACACCGTCATGGACGGCTACCGGCGCGACTGGTTCGCGCGCATGATCGAGCGCGACAACCGCATGGTCGACGTCAACGTCCTACGCAACCTCACGCGCAGCTCGCAGTTCTTTGCCTCGACGACGATGCTGATCCTCGGCGCGTTGATCGCGTTGATGGGCTACGTGCAGCAGGCGCTGGACGTGGTGGCCGAGCTGCCGTTCGCGGTCAAGGCCTCGCAGCGGCTCCTCGAGATGAAGATTCTCCTGCTCGTCTTCGTCTTCGTCTACGCGTTCTTCAAGTTCTCGTGGGCGATCCGCCAGTTCGGGTCGTGCTCGACGCTGGTGGGCGCAGCGCCGCGCGCGCCCAAGGACAATCCCGAGCAGTTCGCGCCGTACATCAATCGCGTGGCCAAGATCACGTCGTACGCGGGGCTCAACTTCAACAACGGCCTGCGCGCCTATTACTTCGGGCTCGCCGCGATGGCGTGGTTCCTGCACCCGTGGCTGATGATCGTGGCGACCGCGTGGGTGGTCTACGTGCTGTATCACCGCGAGTTTCACTCGCGCACGCTGCGGGCGCTGATCGAGGAAGACGACTCGCCGACCCTGCGCGCATAGCGGCCGGCGCGGCGCGCTGCGCCCGGGCGCGGCAGCGTCGCCTTCGAAAGATCACGAAAGGGGAAGGAAGCGATGGCGCAGAACCCGCTGCTGGAAAAAATGGCTTTCCCGTTCATCCGTGTCGCGCCGCGCCCGTCCAAGCCGCGCGAGCGGGGACTGACCATCGTCGCTGACCGCGGCATGGGGCCGGCGCGGGTCGCCGACATCATCGAGGCGAGCGGCGACTTTGTCGACTACTTCAAGCTGGGAATAGGCGCCTGGCGGCTGCAGACGGAAGCATTTCTCAAGCGCAAGATCAAAGTGCTGAAAGGCGCGGGCATCAAGGTCTTCTTCGCCGGGGATGCGACCGAGGCGGCGTTCGTGCAGGGCGTCTCGGTGCAGCTCTACGAGGCCGCCAAGCGGCTCGGGGCGGATGCCGTGGAAGTCTCGAGCGCACAGGTGGTCATGGCGCTCGAGGACAAGTGCAAGCTGATCCGCATGGCCAAGGCCGCCGGCTTGCGGGTCGTGGCGGAAGCGGGGCAGAAAGGCCAGGAGAACTGGACGCAGAGCCAGAGCTACGTTTTTACGCAGGTCGAGGCCTACCAGAAGGCCGGCGCGTGGAAGGTGCTGGTCCAGGGCGAGGGCATCTCGGAAGGCGTGGACGCGATCAAGGACACGCTCTTGCTCAACCTGGTCGCGCGTTTCGACGTGCAGGACTTCATCTTCCAGGCGAAGGACGCGGTGAGCCAGGCCTGGTACATCGGGACCTTCGGCAACGCGGTCAACCTCGACGTCGACGATCACCAGGTAATCGACGTGGAGCTCTTGCGCCGCGGCGTCCGCAAGCGCGGTCTGTTCGGGCTCGTCGGCAGCCTGCCGGAGTGACGCGCACGATGACCGACAGTGTCCTCATCCTCGACAACGAGGATGTCAGGAAGGTCTTCGATGTCGAATCCTGCCTGAAGGCGCTCGAGCAGGCGTATATCGCCGACGCGCGGGGGCGCGCCGTGGTGCAGCCGCGTACGCAGAGCTACGTGCCGCTCGCCGAGCCCGAGACCGCCTACTGTCTCAAGTCGATGAACGGCGCGCTGTTCGACGGCGACTACATGGCGCTGAGGGTGACTTCCGATATCGTCAGCGAGGCCCCGGTGGATGGCATCCCGCGCCGGGAAAAGCTGCCGCGCGGCCCGGGCGGCACCTACTGCGGGCTGATCCTGCTGTTCAGCCTGCGGCACTTGGCGCCGGTCGCGATCATCCACGACGGCTACATCCAGGTCTATCGCGTCGCGTGCACCAGCGCGCTCGCGGCGCGGCTGCTGGCGCGCGAAGGCGCGGGCGACCTCGGGATGGTCGGCTCGAGCGGACAGGCGTGGGCTCATCTCGTGGCGATGAACGCGGTCTTCCCGTTGCGGCGGGTGCGCGTGTTCAGCCCGAACCGCGCGAACCGCGAGGGCTACGCGCGCCGCGCGCGCGAGGAGCTCGGCATTGCCGTCGAGCCGATGCCGTCGGCGCGCGAGGCGGTGGAAGGCGCTGACCTCGTGGTCGCGGCGACGAACGCGAGCCGCCCGGTGTTCGAAGGCGCGTGGCTCGCCCCCGGAACGCATGTCACGTCGATCGTGAGCGGCGACGACAAGACGCCGCGGCGCGAGCTCGACGACGAGACGCTCAGGCGGGCGGCGGTGGTGGCCGCGCATTCGAAGGCACTGGCGCGGTCGCAGCGTCAGGGCGATTTGTGCGATCCGGTGGCGGCGGGCATCCTGCGCTGGGATGATATTTTTGAGCTTGCGCAGCTCGTGGCGGGCGAGGCGCGCGGGCGCAAGAGCGCCGACGAGATTACCGTGTTCAAGAACAACGTCGGGCTGGGCCTGCAGTTCGCCGCGGTCGCGCCGCCGGTCTACGAGCGCGCGCGCCGCGCCGGCATCGGGCGCGAGCTGCCCGCGGCGTGGTTTCTCCAGGCGCTGAAACCGTAGTAACATAACATCATGTTTATAAGAGAATTTGTGTGAGCACCCCGACCGATAAGCAACTCACAGGGCGCGTGCCGCGCGAGGCGATCGTGATGCTGGAGATCCCGCGGCTCCCGGCGGAGACCCTCGCCGGCTTCAAGGCGCTCGTCGACTTGACCGGCACGATCTCGGACGCGATGGACCAGCTGGGATTGGTCGGCGTCATCCCCGCGGCGGTGCTCCCGCCGATCTTGCCCGGCGCGCGCATGGTCGGGCAGGCGGTTACGGTGCGCAACGTGGCCCACGCGATGCAGGTGCACAGGGCCGCGCTCGAGCGCGCGAACGGACAGGGCGAGGCCGAGGCGCACAACCTTGCCGAGCCGGGTGACGTCGTTGTCATCGAGGGCGTCACCGGCGTGTCGAACATGGGCGGCCAGTCGGCGACCATCGGGCACCGGCAGGGCGAGGCGGGCGCGGTGATCGACGGCTCGATCCGCGACCCCGACGCCTCGCGCAGCATCGGCTATCCGATCTGGTGCCGCGGCGTGACGCCGATCACCGGCAAGTGGCGCACGCAGACGGTGGCGATCAACGGGCCGGTGCACGTCGCCGGCATCCAGGTGCACGCCGGCGACCTGGTGGCGGCCGACGAGGCGGGGGTGTGTTTCGTGCCGCGCGCGCACGCGGCCGCGGTGCTCGAAGCCGCGCGCAAGATCGATGCCGGCGACACGCGCCGCAAGCAGGCGATCGAGCAGGGAACGGCGGTCGCGGAGCTGGTGCAGAAGAAATTCAGTTAGGCGCCGCGCTGTTAGCGGAACAGACGGAATCGTAAGGGTTTTCCTGGAAATTCGGCGGTCCGGACCGGTGCGGCACATGAAACTGATTCGACCGCTCGCCGTTTTTCCGTTGTAATACAATAGTTCCACATAGGGTCGTCAGAATCCCACCAACCAAAAAATGAGGATGTAGCCATGTTTAGACGCACTCTGGTCTTACTCGTCGCGGGCCTGATGGCGGCCTGGGGCGGCACCGCGTTTTCGCAGAAGGACCTTCGCTGGGGCACCTCTGCGGTGGGATCGTCCGGACACCGCGCGCTCGTCGCGCTGGCCGACGTCCTGAACAAGGAGATGCCGAAGTACCAGGTCACCGTGCAGCCGACGCCCGGCGCGATCGTGACCGTCAAGGGCTACGCCACCGGCCAGTTCGACGGCTACTACGGTGCCGACATCGCCTTCTACGAGCTCGCCAACGACATCAAGCGCTTCAAGGGCTTCAAGTCAGCGATGAAGCGCCAGCCGGTGCAGTCGTTCTGGGCTTTCACCGTCGAGATGGGCGTCGCGATACACGCGCGCGACAAGGGCAAGATAAAGAACTGGAATGATCTCTCCGGGAAGGCCATCTTTACCGGAAACCCGCCGTGGGACACGCGCGCGCAACTCGAGCGCGCTTGGGAGGCGCTCGGCATCAAATACGAGTACCGCCAGGTCGACTTGTCCGCCGCCGGATCGCTGCTCGAAAGCGGCCGCATCGACGGCTTCTGCCTCTACAGCAACGGCGAGTCCGCGGTGCCGCCCTGGATCACCGAGGCATCGCTCGCGACCGACTGGGCCGCGCTCAACCCGAGCGCCGATGAAATTGCCAAACTGAGGAAGGCCGGCTTTGCCATCCTCGAGCAGAAGCCGGAGGTCTTCCGCAGGGACGTTCATGCGGACAAGGTCATCCTGCTGCCCTTCTACTACGGCTTCCACGTCGGTCTCGAGGTGCCCGCGGACGATGTCTACCAGATGCTCAAGGTGATCGAGAAGAACGTCGCCGCACTGGCCAAGGCCGACAAGGGCTTCGCGCAGATCGCCAAGGACATGCCCGGGTTCCAGCGCCGCGGCGTCGAGGCTGCGGCAAACCTCGTGCCGATCCATCCGGGGCTCGCGAAATACATGCGCGAGAAGAACGTCTGGGACGCCAAGTGGGACGCCCGGGTCGCGAAGTAACCAGTCTGAACGGGTGAATCCAAGCGAAGAACGTGCGCGGGCTGCCGCCCGCGCAGGTCTTCGCTTGCGTCCCGCATGAGTCTCGATCCCGCCATGACCGACACCGCCGCGCCTGCATTCCGGCCACACCGCGCCGTCGAGTGGGTGTACTACGGAACGGCGGTCTTGTTCTTCGTCTACCTCTTCGTCTATTACTGGACCGCGGAGGGCGGCCCGGTGCTGCTCGCCTTCACGCTGGTTCCGGTCACGTTCATCCTCTACACGCTGGAGGCGCTGCGCAAGAACGAGTTCTACCCGCGGTTGCCCGTTGCCGCGAACTACGCCATCGCCGTGGTCTACTGCGCCATCTCGATCACCGTTGCGGTGTACATGGTGGTGGAATACGAAGCGATCGGCACCGTGCGCGCAGGGTTCTGGAACGCGACCGACCTCACGATGGGCGCGCTGATGGCGCTGCTCGTCATGGAGTACGGGCGCAAGCGCTACCCGGCACTCTTCATCCTGAACGTCGTGCTGATTCTCTACGCTGTCTACGGGGCGGTAGTGCCCGGTATGTTCAACCACCCCGGGCTCACCTGGGAGCGCATCGTTACCGCGATGAGCGTCGAGACGTCCACCGGCGTCTTCTCCAGCCTGCCGCAGCTCGCGCTGACGCTGATCGGCTCGTTCATCCTCGTCCTTGCCACGCTGCGCGCGTTCGGCTGCGTCGACTCTATTCTCAAGGGCTCGACGCAGATCGCCGTGCGCTCGCCGCATGCGCTGCCGCAGTCCGCCGTGCTCGGCTCCATGGGGGTCGCCGCGGTGAGCGGCAGCAGCGCGGCGAACGCCATCACGACGGGCTCGGCCACCATTCCCGCCATGATCGGCGCCGGCATGCCGCGCACGACCGCCGCCGCGATCGAAACGGCGTCATCGCTGGGCGGGCAGCTGATGCCGCCGATCATGGGCATCTCCGCCTTCTTGATGGTGGAGTTCCTGGGGGTTAGCTACTTCGATGTGGTCGCGCGAGGCTACGCGCCGGCACTGGTTTACTTCGTCGGGATCACCGTCTCCGTCTATCTGCTGTCATCGCGCTATCAATACCGGCTCGACTCGGTGATTGCCGAGAAAATGTTCTGGACCGACTGGACGAACATCGGCGCTTTCGTCGCCGTCGTCGGCGGGCTGATCGGCCTGATGGCAATCCTGCACCTGCCGCCGATGTTCGCCGCGCTGTACGTGTTTATCGCCGTCTTCGTATCCCTCTTTGTGGCGCACATCGTGATGGCGGCGCGCAAGCGCGAGCGGGTCGTGCGAACCCTTGTCGCTCCGCTCGGCCGCCTCGTCGACTCGTTCTCGAGCATGACCGCGGACCTGACGCTGCTGCTGGCGACGCTGTCGATCATGACCGGCGCGCTGGTCATTACCGGCGTGCCGACGAAGATCGGCGCCATCCTCGTCGCGGCTGCCGGCGTCAACCTGTTCGCGATGGTGCTCGTCGCCTTCTTCTTCGGTGCGCTGCTCGGCACCGGGCTGCCGCCCGCGCCGACCTACATCATCACCGCCCTGGTGATTGCGCCGGCGATGATCCGCGTCGGCGTCGACCAATGGGTGGTCCACTTCTTCGCCTTCTTCCTCGCGGTCTGGGGCGAGCTCACGCCGCCCACATCGGTCGTGGCCGCGGTGACGGCCAAGATCGCCGATGCCTCGTTCATGCAGACGCTGTTCCGCGCGATCACGATCTGCGTGTCGCTGTTCGTCCTGATGTTCGGCATATTCACCCGGCCGGAACTGGTGATGGAGCCGGGTCTCGCGCAGGTCTGGGCAATGCTGCTGCTGATGGCGGCGACGGTCGGCATCAGCTTCAGCCTCCAGGCCCGGTTCACCGACCGCAACGCGATCGACGTGCCGCTGCGGATCGTGCTTGCAGCCATCGCGCTGGTGGTCATATTCCATCCGGATCAGCAGGTTGCGGCCTTTGCCTGCATTCCGATCGGAGTGTTCGTGGGCTACTGGCTGCTGCGTCGCCGGAACGCCACGGCCACCGCGCCGGCGGCCGCCCGCTGAAATCGCCTCGACGGGGAATTCGGGATCCGTGAGCGCCTGTTCGATCCGCCTCGCGCGCCGGGACGACGCCGAGGCGATCAACGACATCCAGAACCACTATGTCGTCAACTCCACGGCCACGTTTCACATCGAGCCGTTGACGCTCGAGCAGCGCCTGGCGTGGCTCGAGAACCGCTCATCTACGCATCCGGTGACCGTCGCGCAGGCCGAAGGCGCCATCGCCGGCTGGGGCGCGCTCGAAGTCTTCAGGGGGCGCACCGCCTACCGCGGCACGGCCGAGTTCTCGGTGTACGTTCATCATGACTGGCACCGGCGGGGAATCGGCCGCGCCATCATGACCGACCTCGTAACGCGGGCGCGCGAGCTCAAGTTCCACGCGCTGGTCGGCGGCTGCTGCAGCGAGTCGACGCCGGTGATCGCCCTGCTCGAGGCACTGGGGTTCGAGCGCGTTGCGCACTTTCGGGAGGTCGGCCGCAAATTCGACCGCTGGCTCGACGTCGTATTCCTCGAGCGGCTGCTGTGAGGTCCTGAAGGCCCGGCGGGGCGGGCGCTCAGAATCCCACGGCCTGGCCGTCGGTGCGCCGCTCGGACGCTGCGAAGTAGCCGTCCTCCATCTTGAAGATCAATTGCGCGCGGCCGAAGTCGGTCGACCAGCGGTCGGCCTGCGCCATGCGGTGCCCGCGGGCGTTGAGTCCGTCGATCACTTCTGCCGCGACCCCGTGCTCGATGTTGACGTCGAGCCCGTCGTCGACGCGCCAGCGCGGCGCATCCGCCGCCGCCTGCGGGTTCTGATGGTAGTCGACCATGCGCAGCATGACCTGCGCGTGACCCTGCGCCTGCATCGAGCCGCCCATGACGCCGAAGCTCATCACCGGCTTGCCCTTCTGCGTGACGAAGCCGGGAATGATGGTGTGGAACGGCCGCTTGCGCGGCGCCACCACATTGGCGTGGTCCGGGCGCAGGCTGAAGCCGTAGCCGCGGTTCTGCAGGCTGATTCCCGTACCGGGCACCACGACGCCGGAGCCGAAACCGGAGTAGTTCGACTGAATGTATGAGATCATCATCCCCGATTCGTCAGCGGCGGTAAGGTAGACGGTGCCGCCCTTGGCCGGAGTGCCGAAACCGGGCGAGCCGGCCTTCTTCATGTCGACGAGTTTCGCGCGGCTCTTGAGGTAGCGCTTGTCGAGGAGCGCCTCGGGCTTCACGCGCATGGTCGCGGAATCGGAGACGTGCTCGTAGGCATCGGCGAACGCGAGCTTCATCGCCTCAATCTGCAGGTGCAGGCTGTCCACTGAGTCGACCGGGTGCTTGGCCATCTCGAAGTTCTCGAGAATGCCGAGCGCGATCAGCGCCGCGATGCCCTGGCCGTTGGGCGGGATTTCGTGCAGCGTGTAACCGCGGTAATCGATGCCGATCGGCTCGACCCAGTCGTTCTTGTGGGCGGCGAGATCCTCCAGCGTGAGCGCGGCGCCGCAGTGCCTGGAGAAAGCCGCGATTTTCTCCGCGATGTCGCCTGTGTAGAAGGCCGCGCCGCGGGTCTCGGCGATGCGCTTCAAGGTTTTCGCCTGGGCCGGAAAGGAAAACCTCTCGCCCGGCTGCGGCGCGCGCCCGCGCGGCATGAACGCTTCCGCGAAGCCCGGCTCACCCTTCAGCTCGGGTACCTGCTTCGCCCACAGCCGCGCGATCGTGGGGCTCACCATGTAGCCGTCGGCGGCATACCGGATCGCGGGCTCGAAGAGATCCGCGAACGGCAGCTTGCCGAACTTCTCCGACAGGTCGACCCAGGCGGCGACACAGCCCGGCACGGTCACCGAGTCCCAGCCGCGGTTCGGCATGCCGGTCAGGCCTTTGAAGCGCGCAAATTCCCAGCCGGCGGGCGAGCGGCCCGAGGCGTTCAAACCGTGAAGCTTCTTGCCGTCCCACAGGATGCAAAACGCGTCGGCTCCGATGCCGTTGCTGGTAGGCTCGAGTACCGTCAGCGCGATTGCCGTGGCGAGGGTTGCGTCGACCGCGTTTCCGCCTTTCATCATCATGTGAAGCCCCGCCTGCGCGGCGAGCGGCTGCGAGGTCGCGACCACGTTGCGCGCCAGGGTCGGCATGCGCTGGGACGGGTAGGGGAATTGCCAGTCGAACGGCTTCATCGTCTTGCCTCGGTGCGGGATGGGCTTAACAGGGAAACGCGCGAAATTTTTGACAGGCGAATCATACTACAGCCCGCAGGCCGCCGGCTCGCGGCGCGATGTGAATTTGCGGATGCGCCGGGCGCATGACGAAAATCGCCGGCACCATCGTGGCACGCGCTAGAATAAGTATCTTCCGATCCGGCTTTCGGCCGGGATCGTGGAGGAGGACTCAATGGCTTCCAGTCGCATGACCATCATGGGCACCCGGCACGTGGTTTCGGCCGGCCACTATCTCGCGGCGCACGCGGGCTTCCAGATCCTGGAAGCGGGCGGCAACGCGATCGATGCCGGCGTGGCCGCCGGCATCGCGTTCGGTGTGCTGCAGACCGACAAAGTAAATTTCGGGGGCG
>JBFKNN010000010.1:0-37763 GCA_041629335.1 Burkholderiales bacterium
AGAATTTCACGGTCAGCAAGAATGCCCATATAAGCGGGCATCGCGTTCTTGCCGGACTTGAGCGAGGCGAGGAGCGCCAGATCCGATTGCATCATCCGCTCGCCGCGCGCAAGATGAGGCGCTCCTGGCATGACGCTGACGCCGCTCGGCCCGTGACAGGCGGCGCAATGCTTGGCATAGATCTTCGACCCGTTGATGACATCTGCAGCGCGCGCCGCGCCGGCAAACGCAACCACGAGCAGACCCGCAAGAACCATGCAGCTAACGCTTCGCCAGCTACTCGCCCGCTCATCCCCCGCCGTACATTGTGCTCGACGGTCGGGCATCCTGGTCACGAGGCGGGCTGTGGTGTGGGAATCCATATCACTTGTTGTCCCTTTTCTTCTTCGCCGCGCCCCTTTCGACAACTCCTCGGGCGACCCGAACCCTGACCTCAAGCGCCTCGGCCTGCTTCAGATCAACGGGTAGCCCGTAGGCGCCCGTGCGGTATGCGGACGCGAGATGCTCCATCGCTGACACGTGGCCGGAGTCTGCGGCGCGGCGCACCCAGCGCAGCGCCTCCCCGCTGTTGCGTTGCGTTTCATTGATACCGAGGTCGCCCTTGATATAGGCCTGCGCGAGCGCACCGATCGCCCCCTCGTGCCCTCGCTCGGCGGCGCGCGTGATCCACTTGCGTGCTTCCGCCGGATCGCGCTTGACGCCTTCGCCGGCAGCGTACATCGATCCGAGGCCGAATTCGCCTTCCGCATCGCCCTGGGCCGCCGCCTTGCGGTAATACGCAATGGCCTCGTCGTTGAATTCGGCCTTGTCGAGGATATAGGCCAGCAACGCCTGCGACGGCGCGTGGCCAACGTCAGCAGATTTCTTGAGCAGGGCCATCGCCTGCACGACGTCCCCACCACGGTAGGCCTCCGAACCCGCGCGAAAATCGTCTTCCGGTGAAGCCCACACCGCCCAGGCTTGCCATAGGAATAGCACCAAGACAATCCTGATCGTTGACATGCCCATGCGTCCAAATCGCCTCAACATCGTAGCCCGGCTCCCATCATGCCGCGGGATCGCGGCCTCCTCCGGCACGCCTTAGCCCTCGGCAGGCGGCGAGCTCGGAACCATACCCGGCAGAAGCCCCTCTCCTTCAAATTCCTCAAGCTTGCGGTAGAGGCTGGATAAACCGATGCCCAGCCGCTGCGCAGCCAGCCGGCGGTCGCCGCCCGCCTCGTCAACCGCGCGCCGCACCACATCGGCCTCGAACTTTCGCAACCGATCGCGCAGATACCCTGGGTTAGCAATTCGCGTGCCAGGCTGCACTCCAGCACTGCGGCTAATCTCCACTGGTAGATCGCCTAAGGCAACGACGTCGCCTTCGGCGAGGATCAGCGCACGACTGATCACGTTTTCCAGCTGGCGCACGTTTCCTGGCCACGCATAGCGGAGCAAACCCTCTTCGACGGCGGGCTCGATGCTCACGGGACGGGACCGGTCGCCGGCATCGCGCGCCCTGCCGAGCAGATGCCCAATCAGGCCCCGGATGTCGTCCTGGCGCTCGCGCAGAGGCGGTATATGGATGTGAAACACGCTCAGCCGGAAGAAGAGGTCTTCCCGGAACTTGCCGCCTGTCACCATCTCCTGCAGATTGCGATTGGTCGCCACCACGATGCGCGTATCGACGCGCCGCTCCTGCTCGCTGCCTAAGGGACGCACGATCTTGTCCTCTATCACGTGCAGCAGCTTGGTCTGCATATGCAGGGGCAGCTCCCCGATCTCGTCCAGGAACAGGGTTCCCCCATCGGCCTGCAAGACCAAGCCCTTGCGCGCGCGGTCCGCGCTGGTGAACGCGCCCCTCGTGTGTCCAAAAAACTCACTCTCGAGCAGTTGTTCGGGAATCGCGCTGCAGTTCACCACGACGAACGGACCGTCACGGCGCGTGCTTTGCTCGTGAATCGACCGCGCAATCACTCCCTTTCCCGTGCCGCTCTCGCCGGTAATCAGCACCGTGCTGTCTGTCGGCGCTACCTTGCTCACCATGCGCTCTAACTCGCGCATCGGCGGAGAATTCCAGTGATAGAGCTTCACCGAATTCGCGCTGACGGCCTTGCGCAGTGCCCAGTTTTCCTCGCGCAATCCCCGCACCGCGGCGATCTGAGCCAGGCGATGCAGCACTTCTTCGCTGCGGACCGGCTTGACGATGTAGTCGGAAGCGCCGGCGCGCAGCGCCTCGACGGCGGTCTCCATCGATCCATAGGCGGTCACCATGATGAAAGCGGTATCGATGCCGGACGCAAGCGTCTCGCGCACCAGATCAATGCCGTTGCCATCTGGCAGCTTGATGTCGCACAACGCAATATCCACGTCCCCTCGCGCGAGCTTGCCTGCGGCCTCCTTGGCGCTCGCAGCCAGTGCGACCGAATATCCGGCTTTAGCTACGGTCGCGCCGAGGATCTCGCGTAACGCGAGTTCGTCGTCGAGCACCAACACATGCATCGATGACATCGCGCCTCATCCCCTTGCGGCGCGACTCGGCAGGCGGACGCACGCTCGGGTTCCGCGGTCCCGTGTCGACTCAAGTTCGATACACCCGCCCTCCGCTTCTACCAGCGACCGGCACATGAAAAGACCGAGTCCGCTGCCCTTTCCGGGCGGCTTGGTGCTGAACGCCTCGTTGAATGCCCGGGCCAGCGTTTGCGCGTCCATCCCACAGCCGTTGTCAGCCACCTCCAGGACGACCTCCCCGCTAGCCGATCTCGTTTTTACCGTAATCGACGGTTCGCGGCTGGAAACAGCGACCATCGCGTCGGCAGCGTTGATGAGCAGGTTTATCAGCACCTGGGTCAAATGATCCGCAACGGCATTGATCGCGGGCAACTGCGGGTCGAGATCGAGCCTGAGCTCGATGTTGCGGAAGCGCTTGTCGAAACGGATGAACCCGCATGTGCCGCGAACCAGCGCGTTGAGATCTAGCAGCTGCGGGTCGGGTGAGTACGGGGCAGTCATCTCCGCGAGCTGCCGCGTGATCTGGCTGATCCGGCGGGTTTGCTCCAGGATGAGAGCAGGCTGACAGCTCTCCCTAGGACATGCGGACGAAACCTGCGTTTCCTGGATTGCTTCGGCAACCCCGGTAATCGCCGCGATCGGGTTGTTGACCTCGTGCGCGATCGCTGCGGCCAGCGAGCCGATGGCCGCCATCTTTTCCTGGTGAAAGCGCTGCTGGCGCACAACCTCCAGCTGCTTTTCATGCTTTTGCAGTTCCGACTGCATGCGGTTGACGGATTCCATCAGCGCGCCGAGCTCGTCCTGGCGCGTTACCGCAAGCGGCCTGCCGCGATCGCCTGCGGCCACCTCGATTGCTCGCGCCTGCAGCTTGCGAATGTCCCAGACCAAGCGCGAAAAGAACAGCATTATGACGCTCCCCAAGACCACCACCCCGATCAGCCCCATGATCAATGAGGTCAGCGTGATCGAGTCATAAACGTTCCGAAAATTCTCGGTCAGCGCATATTGGCGTTGGCGCACTTCGGTCGTCACGTCGTCAAGTTGCACCACCAGCTCGTGGAGTTTGTCACGCAAGTCGACCAGGCTGTCGCTGCCCCAGTCAGTCCTGACCATGATGACACTATCGTTGAGGCGGGAAATCCAGGGCCGCACCTTCGGGTAGCGATGCCCAAGTCTCTCGAGACCCGCTTGCACCGCTTCGATGTCTACTGCAATGGTGTCCGCGGTCGCCCGCGAGAAAGGCGTAGAGTACGCTTCGTGCACATTGAGAATCGTGTACGCGAGCGCGAAGTTCACGCGCGTCAGCGCGTCCTCCAGCGTGGACATGCTTAGCTGCTGCTCGACTGTTTCCCGCAACGCGGCGCGCTGCTGTGCCAGCATGACACCGATCAACACCACGTACAGCACGAGGATGACGAACGCAACGATACCCTTGGTGCGCAGGGAAGGGCGCGCAATCCGAGCGCCTAACGCGCTCTTGCCGCCGCTTCGCGAATCCTTGGTAAACAGCTCCGCCAAAATCAGACCGCCTCCCTTCATCTGGCCCGGCAGCCGTTGCCGCACGCCTGAAGATGCATTGTGCTCAACCTCTCGCAGCGCCGGTTGATCTACATCAGGAAAGCCGGGGTCTTGTCCCCCGTGCACGATGCGCCGTCCGCATCGAGCTTCAATCCCACAGCCATCAACGCCCGGCCGCAAGCCGCAGGTTGAATGCTTGTTCCAGCAACCGGTCGCCGTCTGGACTGTCCCAGTCGCGCGCGCCCGCGATACGCGCGGCGATCCGGCCTTCGGCGGAAACCAGCACGGTTTCCGGCAAGGCCGTCACGCGCAGCATCGATTGGAGGGCTTTTTCGCTCCCGTCAACGTAAATGGGAAACGTGAGCTTGTGCGTGAGCACGAACTCGCGCACGAGGTTCACGTCCTGATCTACCGCAACGCCAACCACTCGCACTCCATGCGCGGCGAGCCGGTGCGACAGACGCTCGAGGCTTGGCATCTCGCTGCGGCAAGGACTACACCAGGTGGCCCAAAAATTGATGACCAGCGCGGTGCCTTGCAGCGTCTCGGTCGAGGTGCGCTGTTCACCCGTAAGGGCTGTCAGCACGGCCGCCGGGAACTGAGCGCCTATCCCTGGCCGAACGCCTCCGGAATCCGCGCCGCAGGCGGCCAGCAACAACAAGGCCGTGAGCCATCCGGAGCACCAGCGCAGCGAGCGCACGAGTCGAATCCGCCTACTCCCGAGCGAGGCGCTTCATCGTTGCCGCGCGCCCCGCCTGACATCGCACATGGCCGACTGTCCTCTTCGCCGGGTAGGGCACACGCAGACCGATGCCGACGGGCCGGCCGCCAAGGTTCAGAATAATATTATTTATAATCATATGCTTGCTCACGTCCCCCGCGCCCGAGAACCTGCCTGATGCGCATCGTGTCGCTCTGGCCCGGACGCGGGTCGATGTTCTCAATTCCGGGAAAATCATCCAGGCATTGCCACGAATGAGAATCCCGCCATCGCACCGGGGACCGCGGCAAGAGCGCATGCAGCAATGCTCTCCGGCTATCCTGGTCAGGGCAACGGCGAGAGCTCGTGGCCCAAGTTCGGCAGTCACCCGCGCCCTCCCGTCGTGTGACGCACGGTCGCGCTACCGCGCCCGAGATGCTTGAGGATATTGCGCTTTCTCAGCACCAGAACAACGATCTCGCAGGCAATCAGCCCGAGCGCGACCGCATACGAACCCCATACGTAGAGGGCGTACCCGCCCATCGCAAGAAACTCGCTCCAGCCCCCCCAACTCACGGCAAGGCCTTCGTCGTATCCGCGACCCACTCTGCGTGACGCTCGCGCTCGAGAATGATGCAACGTACTCGCGCGAGCGACACCGCGATGCTATACATGCAGAACGCTATAACCATCACAATTATTCCGGCGAGCATCTCTCCCCCCAGGCCGGGACTCTGGGTCAGGCTGACCGCGGGGCCCAGGTGCAACGTGTTCCACCGCGGCGCTGAAGAATAGATGATCGGTAGGCTCACGACCCCGACCAGCGCCAGCACTGCCCCGGCATGGTCGGCGCGGCGCGCATCCTCGATCGTCAACTGCAAAGCCATGAAGCCGCAATACAGAAACAGCAGGGCCAATTCGGCGGCGAGCCGCGCGTCCCATATCCACCAGGTGCCCCATGTTGGTTTACTCCACAGCGCACCAGTCCATAGCGCGACAAACGCGAACAGCGCCCCCGTTGGCGCTACCGCGCTGGCGATCATTCCGGGGAGCCGCCTGTTGAGCGTCAACCCCGCCCCCGCCCAGAACACCATGACCACGTAGAGAAAGACCGATGTCCACGCCGCAGGCATGTGGATGAAGATGACGCGGCTGATTTCCCCCGCCTGCCCATCGACAGGGACGACAACAAAACCGAGAACCATTCCCGCCAGGCACCACGCGACCGCCATTCCCGAAAACCACGGCCGCAAGCGTCCCGCCAACAGAAAGAACATCCGCAGAGATGCGTGCTCGGACCAATCAAAGCGATGCGCCCGGTCACACCGCCCAGCACCTGCGGCAGTTTCAAAGAAACGGGACATTTGAACCCGCTCACCTTGCGATTAGCCGCTGTCAAGCAAACAATATGCCAAGACTCTTGCCGGGCGTAAGCCCCGCAGCCTCCTATCGCGCTTGCGCCGCGCCGGTCAATTCGCGCTCGGCCTCCCATTCCCACAGCGCGGCCCGCGCTTTGCGCAGGTACGGGTCTTCGGAACTGCTCAGGTGAACGAAGGTGCGCATGGCGCCGATCGCACCCGGCCGGTCCTTCAACCCATCGAGCGCAACCGCCAGCCCGTAATAGGCATTGACCTGCTCTCTGCGCAATGTGATGGCGCTTTCGAAGAAATCGCGGGCGGCCCCGTAGCGCTCGAGCCCGATCAGCGCAAACCCCATGTTGACATGCGCTTCGGGCATCTCCGGATCGAGCTCGAGAACGCGATGGAATGCGGTCACAGCGTGCTCGTGCTGCTTTGCGTGCAGCATGATCACCCCCTGCTGGAAGCGCTGATGGATTTCCTGCCGGGCCGGGTCCGCTGCGTGGGTCTTACCAGCAGGGGGTATCGCGTCAGCGGCCCAACGCCGCCCGACATGATTGCCATCGGACCAGCTGGCGATAACGATTCCCCCGATCGCGATCGCAACTGCCGTAAGCGCCAACGTACGCCAGCGCGTGTCTCGCCAGGTTCGTGCCTGCCGCGCGCGCCGGCTCATCACACCGCTCCCTTGTGCGGCGCGGTCGACACGAATGGAACGCCGAAGAACGTGAAGAACGCCAACATAAACACCACCAAGATCAGCGCTGCGCTGTAGTGCGGTCGGAGCTTGAAGGTCACCCGCAGGTGAATGAAGAACGCGAGGGCAAGCCAGGTCGTGAACGCCCATGTCTCAAGTGGGTCCCACGCCCAGTAGCGCCCCCAAGCATCCTGCGCCCAGATCGCGCCCGCAATCAGCATGAGCGTCTCGAAAACGAATCCGAGGATCATGAACCGGAACGCGAGGTTTTCCAGCCGGACACTGTCGGGGAGGTGCGGCAGACGCGCAAAGCGCACGCCGGCGCGACGCAGCAGAATCAGGCCTGATATGCCGACGGCCACCAACACGGATCCCAGGAAGATCTTGCCGAAGAGAACGTGAATGTAGAGCCAGATCGTCCGATAGGTCGGCGGATAGTGTCCTGCGGCAGGACTGGTCACAAGCAGCCACGCCATCATCACGAACAGAGCGGGCATGACGACCGCCGCCGCCGGCCGCACTGCCGGTACGCGCCAATACGCAAACGCAAATATCAGCAGCAGGCTCCACACGTTGCTGGACAGAATCTCGAACATCGTGATGAACGGCCCGTGGCCGACCCGCTCCCAGCGCAACCCGAGCGAGAGGGCATGAACGGTAAGTCCAAGCAAGGCGAGCGCCAGTATGGTCCGCTCGGGCCGCTTCGCCAGCACCGTGGCGCCAATCGCCGTCGAGCCAGCGACCGTGTAGAGCGTCAGCGCCAACCATAAGAGCTGCAGTTCAGTCGCCATGCGTCAGCGGTCCCACGGCTGCGCAGCAAACTTCTTCCAGAAGTGCCAGGCCAGACTCGCTACCGCAAGCACGCAAGCGACAAACAGCCACGGCAGTGTCCAGTCATAGAAAATGGTATAGCCCATCCACGTGCTCAAGCGCTCGTATTGCAGAACGCCCTGTGGCAACGTGAGCCGCGCGCCCGGCACGAGTTCGTGCCGCGCATCGCCGATTCGAACCACCAGCGTATGCCGAGTCGGCAGCCGGAATCGCGATACCCGGTCCGGGTCGAGCAGCACCTCGTCGAATTGCAGCATGGTCCAGAGCGTCATCTGCGTTCCGGGCACGGTCCATTCGAGCGCCTGGCCGTATTCGTGGATCGGGTAGGACGGCAAGTTGACGGTCCCGCGCTGCGGTGTGCCGCCAGCGGGACGCCACGTGAACACCGGCGCAAAGCCCTTGTTGAAGCTGGTGTAGAAACGGTAGCCGTGGCGCACCAGCGGCTCGTTGTCGCCGATCACGGCGCGTTGCTCGCGCCCGGTGTCGTCGCGCCAGCGCACTGTGTTGCGGGTCTCGGCGCGACGCACGCCCTTTTCGTAGCGGATGCTGTAGCCTTCATTGACGAACTGCGCGCGATCAAGCTGCGAGCGGTGCCACGGCCCGCTCTCGATCCGGGTGAGTTGAGCGGTGCCGTTGAACACTTCGCCTTCGGCGAGCTCGAGCTGCCCCTTGAGATAGGTGAGCCTTCCCGCCGCCACCAGCACCACGATCGCCAGCAGCGCCAGGTGAAACGCGAGTAACGCCGTCTGTTGACGGAATACCGGATGGGTGAGCACCGCCGCGCTCAGGTTGAGCGCGCCCACGAGCAGCGGCGCGACCAGCAACCATACCGTGGCGCCCACCACAGGATTGTAAGCAAGCACGCCTGCACCGAGCGCGATGAGCACCGCCAGCGTCAGTTTCAGCGAAGCAAGCCGCTTGAGCCACGCCGCCGCGATCCAGGCGTCCGGCGCAGGGGCGATGGCTACGTTGGCGTCGTTCACGGGCACGGCGAACCCTCTTGCGGCGGCATGTCGTTGATCATGGCGGGTTGGCGCAGTTTTCGTTGCTATCCCTCATCCAGGTCTTCCCGCTCTGGCCGTTACCCGGCGCGCCGGCGGAACCGCAGTCCGCTTCCCGCCACAGGCCGCTCGACGCAAATCGGCGGATCTTCAGCACCGCATTCATGTAGTACGGCCCGCTGTTGTACGCCGCCGTGGTGTTGTTGCGCACCTGGGTTCCCGCCGCCAGCCCGCCCTCGGGACCCACGTCATTCAGGTTCACCAGCAGCGCCTTGTTCTTCCACCCGTGCGGCACCGCGACGTGACACCAGTTGCATCTCATGCGGCCGATCTCTTTGGCGTGAAGAGAATGCAGATCGCCGCGGCCGCGGTCATTGGGATCGTTGAAGAAACCCGTGCGATTGCCTGAGTCCGTTGCGTAGCTCGCATAATCGTGGCACTTGAAGCACAACCCGGTCGCTTGCTGGCCGCTGCCACTGAAGGAATCCCACGCGCCCTTGAGAATGAAGTTGTTGGTGGACCCGTGAGGCCCCCAGGGATTGCCGTTCTCACCGCCATCCGGGATGACCGAGGTGGTCGAAGACGCGTTCGAGCCGTGGCAGTCGCCGCAGTACATGGTCTGCGTGCCAACCGCGTTGCTCCAGGGCAGCCGCCAGCGCGCGCTGATGTTGGTGCCGTTACCGCGTATTGCACCGGTGCGCCCGGTGGAGTCAACTGCTGGATGCCACGAGCGGTGGTTGTTTGTCGAATACGCGGCACCAGCGCCGGAGTCGTTGGTCGTCACCTGGCCCCTGTGAGCGAACGGTGCCTGGAACTCTTTCGCCTGGTTGGTGTACTGCGTGAGGTTATTGGTGCCGGCGGGCGTGCCCCCAGGGTAGCCAAGGTTGGGGCGATTGCCGGTCGGATAGACGTTATTGTCGCTGTAGCCGTAATCCGAGTGGCACTTCAGACAGATTTGATACTCGCGCGTGACGTAGGTCGCCGTCACGCTTGAGTCCGCGCTCGTGCCCGGATCGCCGCGCTTGACCAGATAACTTGACGGCAGGCTTTGAAACGACGCGCTGCCGTAGATCGGCTCCACGCCCCAGGCGCCGCGCAGGACCCCGGAAGCGATATTGGTGTGGGTGTAGCCGGTGGTATCGGTATGCCGGTGGGTGCCCGCGGCGTCCGGCGCGCCGGACAGGCTGCCGGGCGGGTTGCCGCGGAAGTCGCGGAACTTCACCACGCGGTGCGGATTGTGGCAGTCGGTACATTCGGCGTGCCGGTTATTGAGGTTCCCGACCCCGAGCTTGCCGCGCGACTCGAGTCCGTCCGCGCCGCATCGATTCGATGCGTTGGCGCAGTCGACAAATCCGCCGTCGGTGAAGTTTCCGCCGATATCGTGCGCTTCGCTCCCGGCGGGCTGATCGGCGGAGGCGATCGGCATGCGCCGCGGCAACTGGAAATCGTTCCGGATATTTGGCACGGTCGTGCCCGGCGTGATGATGCTGGATGCGCTATCGGTATGGCACTGGTAGCAGGACTGCTCGAGCGCCGAATTGCCCCCGGACTTCGGAGTGGTGACGCTATCAGTAGCCTCGCGCAACAGCCGGCGCGCACCCTGCACCGTATGCGTATCGTGACAGTTCAGGCACGCTGCCTTCCAGACGGGGATATTTGACGGAAATTCGCGTTGCGCTGCAGCGGCTGCCTGGTAGGTTTGCGTCGCCACCAGGGGATTGGCATGCGCCGAGTACGCCCAGGCGCCGCTATTCAAGTTCTTGTCGTGGCAGGCCAGGCATATGATGTCGTTCGCCGCGTCATAGGTGCCGGTGGGGATCGTTTCCTGAAACCGATTCCGGCGCAGGAACTTCTGGTTACCGCGCGTCGCGTCAGTCTCGCGCAGGTGCGGATCGTGGCAGGTGCCGCATTGCAGCTGGCCCACGCCG
Source organism: Burkholderiales bacterium (assembly GCA_041629335.1). Taxonomy (GTDB): domain Bacteria; phylum Pseudomonadota; class Gammaproteobacteria; order Burkholderiales; family SG8-41; genus JBFKNN01. The sequence goes on from JBFKNN010000010.1 coordinate 10,524, forward strand.
CCGACCCCCGTTCCTTCGAGCGGCATGGCCGGCCGGTAGCCCGGCGCGCGCACGCCGATGACGGCACCGGTACCCGGGGGCCATTTTTGATTGGCGTCAACCGCGCGCAATTCGCCATCGCGCGTGGCAAGTCCGGTCGTGTAGTTCAGCGAAATCGGATGGTCGTTGTTGAGATCCACACCGAGATTGCGCGTGAAACCGGTCCCCGCGCCCGCGCTTTCCGGCATCGCGCCGTCAGGACCGGTGCCGGTCATCGGAATCGATACGGTGCCCGGAGTCGTGGCCGAGCCTTGTCCCCCCAGCACGTTGACGTTGCCGATCGCGAGCGTGCCGTCGTGACAAGACAGGCACAGCTTGGAACTGCCGCCCGGTTGATCGAGCGAGCCCTGGATCGCGTTGGCATCGAGCGAGGAGGACGTGTAGACGCTATATGTCGCGTTCGACAGTGCGCGGTTCCAAAGCGGGGTCACCCCGGAAGTTGCGGCGTGAGGCGTGTGGCAGAACACGCACACTTGCGTCTCGGAGGACGCCTTCGCCGTGCCGGGCCCGGTCACGGAAAGATTGTGCTTGGTGTTGCGTACATCGGGCACGGAGGCTGCCGACGCCGCGCCCGCCACCGCGACAGCGACAGCGACCGCAAACCATGTCGCCGCCAGCATGCAGCGCGCTTCAGCCACCCTGCCCCCCAGTCTCCAGATACTGGAATACGATGACACGCCCGTTGAACATGTCGGCAACAAACACGCGGTTACGACTGTCGACCCACGCGCCGGCCGGCAGATAAAACCTGCCGGTCTCCTGCCCCAGCCCGCCGATCGCCATCAGGAACTCGCCGTTCCGATTGAATATAAGCAGGTGGTCATGATAGGACTCGACCACATAGATGTTGCCGTCGCTATCCACCGCGACGCCCTTGGGCCGCACCAGGTTGCCGACGTAAAGTCCGCGCCTGCCAAAACTCGTTCGCCAGCGGTCGCCACCATCCGCGAACACTTGAATGCGGCTGTTCATGGTATCCGTGACATACAATTCGTCACGCGCGAACGCGAGGAACGTCGGGAAATTGAACTCGCCTGCGCCTTCACCATGGCGACCGATCACCTTCAGCAAGCGCCCTTCGAGGTCGAATACTTTGACGTTATGCGTGTACGTGTCGGCTACGAAGACACGCCTTCGCACCGCATCGTACGCCAGCCCGGTCGGCCGTTTAAGCACCCCGTGCCCGATCGCGCGCCCGGGATTCCCGCGGGAATCGAGGCGGGCGACGATGCCAAGCTCGGCGTCGGCAACCAGCATCTCGCCATCCGGGCCGGCCGCAATGCCGATCGGGGACACGAAATTGGCGAGTCCATCGGCTTTGTCCCACACCATCAAACCGCCCGCTACCGGGTCAAAGACGAAAACGGCCTGGCGGCTTGCGTCTGTAACATAAATCCGTCCGCTCTCGCCCACGACGCCGGCCTGCGGCCGCTGCAGCACCGTTGGCGGCTTCTCGCCGATGACCAGTTCGGCGAGCCACCGCAGGAATCCGCCGACGCCGCCCGCCGCATCCGGCGATTTCTTGAAATTCGCCTCGCCAACAAGCTGCCCGGCGTACATGAAGCGCGGGATCTCGGGTGCCGGGGGCCACACCAGGCGCTTGCCTTCCGGCGCGTCTTCCATGCCGAAATGCAGCACGCGCGGACCGGTAGCGGTGCAGGCGCTCAACACGACACAAACCGCCACCACCGCCGCGCGCGCGGCACCAGCGCGCCGCGCCAGCGGCGGCGTCATACCCGATGCGACAGCCATTGCTTACTCCCCGTCCCGCGGCCGCGCGATTCGCATGACCGCGACGCGAGCACCAGCGCCATCCGCCACCAGCAGCCGGTACTCGCTCACCGACAGATCGCTCACTTCACGCACGCCGAGCACTGCGGCAGGCACATGGTCGATTAGGCGGCCCGCCGCGAACACCTTGACGCTCCCGTCAAAGACATCCGCAACGAATACGCGCCCGTGACGGTCGATCGCGATGGCCCCCGGCTGGCCGATCTCTTGATGGCCGTACGTCGCGCGCACCGAGCCGTCACGCGCGACCACCGCCACGCACCGGCACGATGCGTCGGAAACGTGGATCGCATCCGGCGCGATAGCCATGGCAGCGATGCTCATCACGCGATTGCGGTCGTCCCCGCGCAGATGAATCACCTGGCCTGCGGCGCCCAGCGGGTGAAACGCGACAAGATGACGATACAGCTCGTCGGCGACGTATACCAGACCCCGCGGCTCATCCACTGCCAGCGCGATTGGCCGGCTGAGGTTGAGGGCATCGGCGAAGATCGCCAACACCCGACCGTCGCGCCCCAGTTTCAGCACACGGCGCCGCGACTGATCGAGCACATAGAGCGAAAAGTCAGACCCGACGGCGAGCCTCGCGCCGAGCGCCGCCGGGGCGGATGGCACCTCCGTCATCACACTGAGCGCAAGATCAAAGCGGAAAATCTTGCCCGCGCCCGAATCGGCGATATAGAGATCGTTGCCCCGCGCTGCAGCCGCGATGGGGTGAATAAATGACGTGAACGGGGCGGCACCCGCACGCGGCAGCGGCGTGCCGGCGCGATCCGTCGCCGGCACAAGCCGCGCTCCGGGGAGCGCGAACAGGGGGCTTATGACGCGGCTCGCCGCGCCGCGCCGCGCTTCGATGTCCGGTCCGATAACGCGGTCCGGGACCGCGCACGCCGTGAGGGCGAAACCCCCGAAAGCTGCCAGCAGCGGCGCGCAAACACGGGCCCGCCGGACGCGGTCCATGCGGCACGCCGATCTCGTCATGGCTCCCTGAAATCTCACCATCGCCCCGGTCCCAGAGTCTCGTGGCTGCCGTGAATGCGGCTCTTCTGGCCCGGTTTTCCCGAGTGGCACAGGTCGCAGCGTTCCGCGCCCCAGGCGATCTGGCCGTTGTGGCACATGCCGCAGAACTTGCCATTGGCGATGTCCACCATACGCACATCGTTGGCGCCCGCGCGCATCTTGAAGCCCAGCTCGTCGTGGCAGACCTTGCAGCGAAAGCGGATGCGGTGGAACCAGTGCGGAAAGATCACAGGACGCACGCCTTCCTTCTCCGAGCGCTTGTTGAGCACAACGTCGCCGTACTCGGCGTGCGCCGGGGCCGACCCAAGCACGATCAGCACCGCCAAGCATGTGAGCATAGCAGCCCGCATGCCCTAGGATCCCTTTGCTGCGGCAGCGGGCAGCGGCTTGTCGTGCGGCGTGTTGTGGCAACGCGCGCATGCGGTCAACGGAAACGAGACCGCGCCATGGCAGACGCCGCACTGCTCGCCCCGCAGGATGCGTTCCATGCTGAACTTGTTGGCGCCCGCCTTGGACTTGAACAAGTGCTCGTGGCAATTGCTGCAATCGAGCCACAACGTGTGCTGCCGATGCGGAAAGCGGACGATGGGCGTGCCGCCGCGCAGGTTAAGCAGAATGTCCGTGTCGAGGATGCGAACTCGCGTTTCGGGAAAGATGTTGGTACGCGGATCGATATGGCCCTTCTCCAGCGCGGCGACCCAGTCCACCTGATTTCCCACGCGGTCTGCCGGCAATCGCGACAACGCTACGGCCGGTTCCTGCAGCAGCCTCAACGCCGGACCTGCCGGATCGTGAATGCCGTCGCTGGCAAGCGGCAGCCAGCTCCTGGTGATTTCGGCGGCGATCGGCGCCTGCGCGACCAGCACCATCACCGCCACCAGCACCCAAGGGCCCCGCGACCGCCGCTTATCTGTTCCGCAGCGCATCAGTGCCGCCTAACCCGGAATGAACACGCCGGCGGTGCGGATGGCGCGTATCAGATTGCGCGTGGACTCCTCCATCAGCTTCACGGCACCGGCATGGTCGGCGCCCGCCGCCGCGGCATCGGCCTGCGTACGCAGCTGCAATGCCTTGTCTACCAAGGTTTGCTGCCCCGCGGTGCGCACCTTGCCCTCGAGCAGCACCTTGATCAGCATCTGATGCGTGTCGTTGCGGTCGACCTCATAACGATACTCTTCTTCGCGGGTCGCGAAATGCAGCGTGCGCACCAGGGTATCGCCGCCGCGCAGCGAGCTCACCGCGGCCTTGGTCAGAAGGTACGCGCGCTCGAGCGCGGCGCGCGCGGCATCGACCCTGTCCTCGCCCGCCAGCCGCTCGGCCTCGCGAATCCCGTTTTCGATCTCGCGGCTGGTCTCGGCCACGCCGGCAGCGCCCGGCTTTTCTGCGGCTACACGTTGATACGCGGCGTGCAGCGCATTGACGCTCTCCAGGCGCGCCTGATAGTCCGCGCGCGCCTTGGGCGCCGCGACTTCTTCCGGCGCCGAGAGTCGCACCGCCTCGAACATTTGAATGCTTGCTTCCGGCAGCAACTCCGATGCGCGCGCATACTGCCCGGCCTGAAACGCCAGGTGCGCCTGGCGGTAGATCTCCCGCGCCTTGTCGCGCTTCTGCCGCGCCGCTGCGTCGCCCCGCGTCTCAACTTGGCGTGCCGCGGAGGACTTTTCCAGCAGCATCTCCACCGCGACGAGCCGCTGCTCCAGTCGTAACCGATCTATGGCGGCATCACCCGCCGCCTGTTGCGCGTGCGCCGCGGTGGCAGCTACCCCCGCGCCCAGGGCCAGGACGCCCACCCAGACTCGAATCAGCTTCATCATCGCTCCGTCATCGCTGCGATCATTCCGGTTTGGGATCTTGCGGAACGCGCAAGCCTGCCGCGGCCAGCGCGTTCTGCAACTGCGCGGTACCGTCGCGCAGCGCCTTGAGCGCCGCGCGGTAGTCTTTCTTCCCCGAGTGCTGTTGCGCCTGCTCGTGCAGTCGGCGGTTGATATCGACGAAATGCTGGACCTCGCGGATCGACTGGCTGCCGGGATTGAACGCGGCAAGCGCGATCGGGATCAAGTCCGCGTAGCTGCGATTACGTTCCAGCTCGTACGCAAACTCCTCGGCCGGAGTCTCGAACCGCAGTGCATACTTTATGATCTTGGTGCCCAGCACGCGGCTCAAGCCCACCATCAGCACCTGCTCCGCCTCGTCCAGCGTCTTGTTGGCCTGCGCGATCTGCTCCGAACTCGCGAGGCTCTTGGCGGTATCGACGAGGCGCGCCACCTTCACGAGCTGCGCATCGCTCGCGGCAACACCCGAGTCCTGCTCCTTCACCCGCTGCAGATGCCGATGATAGGACAGCCGCAACGACTCGACCGATTCGAGCATTTGCGCGTAACGCGCCCGGTGCTCGACGCCCCGAGTGAGCGGATCGGGCACCAATTGCCGCGCCTTGCCGATCAACCACGTGGCTTCGTTGAGCTGTCTGTCCGCGGCGGCAAAATCATTTTTCCTGATTGACAGCACCGCTTTGGTGTAGCTCTCCTGCGCGCCCGCAAGATGCTTTCTGGCTTCGGCGTTACGGCTCGCCTCAATGCGCTTCGCCGCCGGGGAATCGGACAACACGCGCTTGAGGAAGGCTTCCTTCTGCTCGACCAGCTGGCGCGACACTTTGGACGGGGGGCTCGGGACCTTGGTTTCGCTATCGGCGGCCTGCCCCACGGCGTACGCGCAACCGGTTATTGCCAGCACGATCCACTGCCGCCCGCGCATCATTGCTTTTCTCCCCCGGCGGTCTGTGCTTCGGCCGTCCGCCCGCCGCCGATTTTCTGGCGCGCATGACACAGGCGGCATTCGGAAATCGGAAACGCGACCTTTCCATGGCACACGCCGCATTTTTCGCCAAGCATGATGGCAGCCATGCTGATCTGGTTCGCCCCTTTCTGCGGCGTGAAGATTGCCGGATGGCAATTCGAGCAGTCGAGCCACTCGGTGTGCTGTTTGTGTGGAAATACCACGTCGGGCATCGAACCCTTGACTTCCCGCACGATAGTCAGGTCCATCACCGTGGCTTCGGCCGCGGGGTCTCGGACATCCCACCGCGGCTGGATTTGCTTCCTGCCGAGCGCCGCCACCCAGTTGACGTAGTTGCCGAGATTCGCGCGCGGCAGCAATTGAAACGACAGCAGCGGGGCCTGCAGCAGCGCGGTGCCTGGGCTTGCCGGATCGTGAATGCCGTCTTCGGCCGGCGGCGGGTTACGCCGCCCCGGGGCAACCATCAGCCGATTAAACGCATTGGGATTCGCGGATTCCTGCAGGACGGGCGCCGGCGCTACCGCGACCGGTGCGCTTGCCGCCATGGTGTCGGTCGGCACCGGTTTCAACGCGGCTGGCGCCGGCGACAGGGCCCGCTTTGGCGCCGCTGCGCCCGTCCCGGGCGGCGCGGAACCGCTACGCACCTGAGCCAACATGAAATCAACGGCCGCGCGCACCTCGGCGTCGGAGAGCGAAGCATTCCCGCCCTTGGCCGGCATCGCTCCCTTGCCCTTGATGGCGTTCGCGTAGATCGGCCCCGCCCCGGCGCTCAGGCGCGATGCCCAGGCGGGACCGTCGCTCAGCTTCGGCGCCCCCGCCAGCCCGGGCGTATGACAGGCAGCACAAGTCGCCTGATACACCAGCTTGCCCTTCTCGCCGTCCGCGGTCACGGTTGCCCCGCCCTTCGGGGTCTTAGGCGGTTTGCCTCTTTCCCGCGCAGCCGGCGGCGTGGCGCCCGGTGCGGCGGTCAAGCTGACAATATGGTTCACCGCCGCCATGACCTGCGCATCGGTGAGCGAGGCGTTGCCACCCTTCGGAGGCATCGCCCCTTTCCCCTTGATGGCATTTGCATAGAGCGCATTGATTCCGGCGTCGATCCTGGCCGACCATTCGGCCGCCGTGCCGGTCCGTGGCGCGCCGCCGGCGCCGGTCGCGTGACATGCAGCGCAGTTGGCGTCGTACACCGCCTTGGCGTTCGGCAATTGCTGCGCGTGCACCGGTGTGAGCAGCAGCGCGGCGAGTAATGGTGCAGCGACAAAGCCTGGAAACCTCATCGTCTGCTCCTAATTCGTTCCCGCAGGCGCGCGCTTGGCGGCCGCGGCAGCCGGCGCCGCGCCGGTTCCGCCCAACAGGTTGATTGTGCTCTCATGCACCTGGGTCGGAGTCCCGGGCTTGGCGGAATGACAGAGGTCGCAATTCTCCACCGACCAGGCCACCGAACCGTTGTGGCAGGCGCCGCAAAACTGCCCGTCGATGATCTTCAGCATGTTGATCTGGTTGCCCCCAGCCTTGAACTTGAATCCGAGGTCGGTATGGCACACCTTGCAGCGGAATCGCACGCGGTGGAACCAGTGCGGGAAGACCACTGGGCGCATGCCGGCGATGTCTGAATAGTTGTTGATAACCACGTCGCCGTATTCGGCGCGCGCCTCGCGCGCGCCGCCCGTCAGCAACACGAAACTTGCCGCCAGCGCAGCACACGTCGCCATTGCTTTCCAACTCGCTCTCATTGATCCGCTCTCGTCATGTCAACCCCGCCCAAGGTCAGAATCCTCCGAACGCCCGGCTTGCCTGCAAGAACAGCAGCGCGTGCCGCCGCCCGTCGATCTCGGCCATGCGCATCGAAAGCCGCAACGCGAGGCGCCCCACGTTGTAGTCGAGCCGCTGCTCGAACGAGTGGCTTACCTGTTCGCGCGACGCGTTCACGTCACCCTGCAGCCGCGAGCTGAACCGCGACTCGTTGACGCCGTAGAGCGCCGTGTAGCGTAGACGCGGAACGTCGAACGCACGCGAGTGGTAATAGCTCACGTTGCCGCTGGCGCTCGTGCTGAAACCTGAGCTGGGCGAGCCGCCCAGGCTCTGGCGAACGCCCTGCAGTGTCAAATTGACCGCCAGCGAAGAGTTGCGGCTGAACTGCGCCTGACCGCTCGCCTGAAAATTGATCAACTGAAATTGGTTTTCGTTGTGCCCGCTGGTGCGCGAATCGGCACCGAGCAAGCTTACGTAGGCACTGGTCGCCGCGTCCCGCATCACGCGCCAGGACACGCTCCCGTTGTGGCTTAGCGTCTGCGCGCGCGCGGTCACGGTGTCGAAGGTGGCGCTCACGCTCTGGCCGAGGTTGAGTGTCACCTGCGAGCCCTTCGCCAGCACCAGGCTACGGGTGAGGTTATGTCCGAGCCGGCCACCCACCTCTTGCCGGGCACCTTCGGAAAGGCCGGTTTGATTGCCGCCGTTCGCCCCGGCCTCCCAAGTGTGGGCAAAGCCGTAGACGTCGACCGGGTCGCCTACGTGAATCACGCTCGCGGTCTGCGTTGTCAACAGCCTGCTGGTCGCGTCTGAGTTCAATTGCGTCACCACCGCGCTGCCGGTGACGCGCGTTTGACGGGTAAGCGCGTAGGTCGCGCCGATATTGCCGCTCAGGGTGAGTGACTCCGTCTCCCCCGAACTGCTTGTGATCGTGGAGCGGAACATCCGGCCGCCGCCGGTCACGTAAAGCGGCGAGTCCTCCTCGGGGCGCCAGCTCACGAAGGAGTTGGCTTGCGCGAACCGCGCGCGATTGTCGGTTGGCACGCCAGCCGAGACCAGATGAAAATTGCTGCCGCTCGCGCTGGCGAGGCTTTCGATCGACAGCTCCGGCTCCGGCCGGTAGCTGTGGCGCGCAGTGAGTTGCGCGAGCGCGGCGCTCTCGCCGGTATTGCTGCGCGTATTGCGGGTGTGGCTGCCCGAAACGTCCAGCGATTGCGCGCCGACATTGCGGTTCATGCTCGCCGCCAGCGCATTCACGGTATCCCGTCCGAACGCGGCCGACTCCAGCGTGCTGCGGTTGAAGCTCGCCGAAAAATTGGCGTTGCCTTCGAGCGGCCGGTAACTTTGGCGCACGCCGAAACGGGTGCTGGTGAAGTCGCTCGCGCTCGGCTCGCCACTCGCCCGACTGTCGCTCACGTCGAAGTACGCGTTGAGCGGGAACCGGCTTATCGGGAACAGGTTCAGCTCACCGTTTCCGGTCACGGCGTTCGAACTCGCGCTGCTCGACCGATTGGCCGCGGGGCGACCGCCGTCGCCGCGGCGCTCCCTGCTTGCGAGCAATCCGAGCCCCCCGCTCACCTGCGCGAACCACGGCTGCCAGATGTAACTGGAAGCCCTGATGTTGGCGATTTCGTTCTGCTGCAATCGACGCGGCTGGTCACCTGCCCGCTCCGAGCGTATCTCAGTGGTCAGCAAACCGCCCCATCGCACGGGTGGCAGCCCCCACCCGAACCAACCGGGCGACGCGCCAGCCGCCGCGTCACTTGGTTGATCCGGAAGCCCCGGAGACGGCGGTCCCTTGGAATCATCCGGGATATCGGCGATCGTTCTACCGCCATCGCTCTGCGCGAGCAGAATGGGTGTTGCCTCGCCGGCCAGGGTTGCACCCAAGCCGCGGGCGGCGGACGGCGCTAGCCGGGTGGAAACCATCAGCATGGTGTGGTCAGATCCACAACGGCGCGTCGCCACGACAACCGCCGCAGCCGGCCGTTGACTGCTGCAGTCGTCGAGACCGCGCAACCAGTCTACGCGACCTGCCGCAGGGTAAGCGCCCGCGCTGTCGGCGTGCGAGACCACGCCCACACACCAAACAGCGAGAACTGCGACGCGCCAATCGAATTTTTCCCGGCCCCACACGTCGCTCCTTTCTTCGCCCGGGCCACGGCGTCTTCTCAACGCGCCGCTTGGCCACCAGCCGGGCTGCCGGCGACGACGCCGGGTTGGCGGCCACCGCTGAACCTTATCTCGGCCGCCGCCCGCAACCGCGCGAGCAACTCACGCCACTGGGTTTCTCCCTGCTCCCGCGCCCACAGCTCGGCAACGCCGCTGCGGACTTCCTCCAGCTTCCGGAGCCGCGCCGGCCGGCGCTCAACGAGCCGGAAAACTGCCATGCCTTCCAGCAATCTGAACGGCTCGGAGGTCGCGCCAGGCGCGAGCTGGTCGAGTTGTTTCTCCACGCCCGGCGGCAGCATGCCGCGATGCCGGTATCCCATGTCGCCCCCGTCGCGGGCCGACTCGTGATCCGAATGTCGCCGCGCCAGTTCGGCAAAGTCAGCGCCACTCTTGGCTTGCTTGACGATGTCCTGCGCCAGCGCCAGCGCCTGTTCCCAAGCGACAGCCGGAGCGGACGGATCAATCTTGAGCAGAATCATCGACAGCCGTACGCGCTCGGGTTCGGTGAACTGCTCGGGATGGGAATCGTAGTAGTCGCGGAGGTGAGTTGCGCTAGGCGCCGGCGCAGCCCGAGTCACGGCCTCCAGTTGTGCGATGAGGCTTTGCTCCCGCAGCGCCTGGGTGAGGACCGGCAGCATGTGCGCGCGACTCTCCTGCCATTGCGTCTGGTGGCGATTACGCCGTTCGTACGCTTCGATTTCCGCGCGCACCTTCTTCTCGTCGGCATCGATCCCCCGTCGCTGCGCTTCCTTCAGCAGCAGAATCCGGTTCACCAGCCGGTCGGTGACTTCGCGCCGCAGCGCATCGAGCTGCTCCTCGCGCGGCTGGCGATGATAGAACTTCTGGCGCGCTGCGGCCGCCAGCGCCCCCTCGAATTCCCGGGTGCTGACCGTCGTGCCATCGACGACCGCGTAGACCGCGCTCGAAGCGCTCCCGGCAGGCGCGACTGCCGCGGCCCAGCAGGGCCCGAGAACCGCGCATCCCGCGATGAGGCCGGCCAAGGTTCGGCTGATCCTATTCACGATAGGTCACTCCGCTCGAAAAAGAACGGGTCAGACCTGCCGCCTGACCCGTGGCTCAGGAGATCGCGACTACTTCACGTGGCAGGAGAGACACAGGTTGCTGGTGTTATTCGCGACCCGCAGGAACGTTGGATTGGAATAGTTGTGCGGGTCGTGGCAGCTGCCGCATTCGACATACGGGCCGGTGGCGGAGGCGCGCCGATAGAGGATCATGTCGGCTTTCTCGCGCGTGCCAGCGGTGCCGCCGGTCGTATCGACCCAGAACTGAACCTGGCCGTTTATGGTCGCTCGGCTGACCGCCGTGAAGTCCGGGTCCGCGCAGGTACCAGCCGTGTCCGTTAGCCCACCGCCGCAATACGGAGCGCCGATCGGATGATCGTTTCGAAGATCGCTGCCGAGGTTGGTGACACCAGCAGGCATCAGTCCATCTGCCGCTGCGCCCGTCCAGACGTACCCCGCCGGCCTGGCGCCGCCCGCGTTGAACCCGCCCGACCCCGGCGCGTTGATCATGTTGTCCATCGCCTGCGTCCCGTCGTGGCACGACAGACACGCTTGCGAAACCGACCCCACGGCGAGAATCGTGCCGTCCAGGGTCGCAGACTCACCACCGGTCGATCCATAGAGTTGATAAGTTGTCGCCGGGAGATTCTTGTTCCACAACGGGGCGGTCGCGAGCGCCCCGCCGTGCGGCGTGTGGCAGAACACGCACACCTCATCGGTTCCCGCCGTAAGGTGGACAGTTCCCGTGCCCGCGGTGCCCAAGTTATGCTTGGTGTCCTTGATGCTCGTCGCCTGCGCCAGGGCGCCTTCCGAGACCACCGCCGCGAACACAGCGAGCGTTGCCGCCGCAATCCAGACACCCATTCGTTCGAGCTTTCTTAATCGTTCCATGACGCGCTCCTTCAAGTTATCCCCTCACTGGGTCGGTCCACTTCAAAATACGGCTCTTGCCTGACACTCTGCATCTTCCGTGCCAGTGGCGCCTTGCCTTGGACAGGAGAAGGCTTTGCGCTCGCCGCACGAGAAGGGCGCTGCGCGCAACTGGACCAAGCAAAAAAATGTCCTGTGGATTAGGCGATTAGCGGACCGGGGCGTGCCGACATCGAACGGGTGGGTCACTCAGAACGCTGCCGACCCCGCGAAGCGGCCGATATCGCCACGCGAGCGTCCCGAAAATCACCCGGCGAGACCGGCAATTTTCCCGAGCGAGGGAAATCCGGTTCTCAGAAACGGGAATCTGGATCGGGTTTAAACGGCTACGAGTAAGGCTGTCTTGCGGCTCGAAATCCCTTACTTGGATGCCGCTTTATCCCCCGGCCGCTGGCCGAGGTAGCCGGCATCGGCCTTCATATGGTACGGGCGAAAAATATCGACCTTCCGGAACCACTGATCGACCATATAGATCCGGCCGTCCTCGTCGACGTAGATCCCCGCGGGCAGTACGTAACGGGCCGGGCCGTCCTGTTCGGAGCGGCTGCCGATGAACATCAGCAATTCCCCCTCCGGATCAAAAATCTGGAAGTTGCCAAATCCGGTATCCACGACATAGATATTGCCCGCGGGATCGGCAGCGATCTCTTTGGGACGGGAGAACTGCCCCAACTGCCGGCCGATGTTGCCGAAGGCCTTCAGAAACTTGCCGTTGCGGTCGAATACCTGCACCCGGAAGTTGCCGGAGTCGACGACATAGAGCCGCCCGTCCTTGCCCACCACGAGGTCGCGGGGAAAATTGAAATCGCCGGGGTCCTTGCCGCGCTTGCCGATGTCGAAAAGGAGTTCGCCGCTTGCCGCGTCTACCACGCGCACCCGATGTTGCTGCGAGCCGACGCCGCCGATGTCTACGATGTAGATGCGATCGCCCTTGGGATCCACGGTAACGTTAGCCAGGCGGTCGAACCATTTGGCGTTTCCGATGCGGCGCAGGAACTTGCCGTCCTTGGTGTAGACCATGATGGTCTTGGCGGTGCTGTCGGCCACGTAGAGGTTACCGTTGCGGTCAACGTCTATGCCGAGCGGCTTGCCGAGTTTGCCGGGATCGTCGTCGCCGATCTTGAAGTGCCGTCCTCCCGGCACATCGAACACCCGGATCACGGCCTCCACTGAGTCGGAAACGAAAATGCGTCCCTGGAACACCGCGATCGTGTTTGGCTTGTTGAGCGCCTCGCCCCTTATTCCTTCCCCCGTCAACATGCGCCGCAGCTCGGACTGCCTGTCCCGCGGCATCACGTCGGCGCTGCCGTAAATCGTCCGCTCGTAGACATAGCGGGGCTCATCGGGCGGGACGGGAAACACGAGCGGGCGATCCGCCGTCGGGATCGCCGGCGGCAAAGGCGCGCAGGCGGTTAGTAACGCCGCGGCGGCGGACGCCGTAGCAAGGCACTTCGCGATCATGCCGAAAGGCGAGCCAATCATAGATGTCCTCCGCAGCGCGACCTCGGCGGCACCCGAATCGTGCGCCGCGTGGTCCGGCCAATACGCGCCGTAGCCTGCCTCTAGCAAGCGCCGTGCCAAGCCGGATCCCGCCGTACTCAGAACCGTACAAGTCCTGTTCGGGTGTGAATCCTGTGCCGAGCCCTAGGCGCCGCAACGACGGGCGTAAAACAGAGCGAGCGACGCCGATTTCCATCGTGAACTCAGGTCTTGCCGATGCTGTGGAACGTGATCGGCAACAGCAAACGCGTGCGTCCGGTGCTGCGTGACAAACTATACGAGCTGTCACGGACGAAGAGGGATAGTCCGCGACCAGACGCCCGTGCTCCTGGCCCCAAACCACGTCGCTTCGAAGAAACGGGCTCGTGCGGGCACCCCGGCCGTCCCACGCTATTTGCCGCAATCGCGGCAGGGCAGCCCGGAGACTGACATGCCGACGTGGATCAGGCTGCTGGCCGATCAGGAAATCGCGGAAGTGGGGGAACGGGTTAGTACAACCATCGGATACTCATCCGACCGCTCGCCGCGACTGATGAAACGGTGCGATCCGGGCCCTGGCAGCAAGCCCATCCGTGCCCAACGCAGATTCCGGGTTGACTCGACGCTTTCCGGTGCCAGTTGTATTGATACGCTACTGCGTACCCGCGGCCGTCCCAGCGCGGTGAACAGGTCGGGGCTGTGAATTGCCGGATCAAGTGGACGACCCGAGACGCGCATCGCTGCTGTTGATCGTCGGCTCGCACCGAGTGGCCCGGCCGAGAATCTCTTGGCCCAGCATGGCAATCCGCGTTTTCACTTCGCGGGTTTCCACCGACTCCGCTTCGCCCTGGGCAGCTTGACCAACCACGATGCCCCGCTTGCGACAGCCCGTGCCAATTGCCGTTCGACGACGTGGCAAAGGGAGGCATTGGTGGCGCTCTGCGGTGCGAACGGCGCTGGTCAGGACCGCATGCGAGTCATGAATCACGCGCAACACCGCATCGCTTCAGTCAAGCCGCGTATCAAGGCCGCTTTCGGCCATCTCCGCCGCGCGCAGCAGCGCCCGCGCCTTGCTCTGCGTCTCCTGCCACTCCGCTTCGGGCTGCGAGTCGGCAACCACGCCGCCGCCCGCCTGGACGTAGAGCTTACCGTCCTTCACCACGGCGGTGCGCAGCGCGATCGCGACATCCATGTTGCCGTGAAAGTCCAGATAGCCCACGGCGCCGGCGTAAATGCCGCGCTTCACCGGCTCCAGCTCGTCGATGATCTCCATCGCGCGCACCTTCGGCGCCCCGGATACGGTGCCCGCCGGAAAGGTTGCGCGCAGCACATCGATCGCCGTCAAACCCGGCTTCAGCTTGGCCTCGACGTTGGACACGATGTGCATCACGTGCGAATAGCGCTCGATCACCATCTGCTCGGTGACCCGGACGGTGCCGGTCCGCGCCACGCGCCCGGCGTCGTTGCGCCCGAGATCGACCAGCATGATGTGCTCGGCGCGCTCCTTGGCGTCGGCCAGGAGCTCGTCCGCAAGCGCCGCATCCTCCTCGGGCGTCGCCCCGCGCCGGCGCGTGCCCGCGATGGGGCGGACAGTCACGGTGTCGCCTTCGAGCCGCGCCAGGATTTCGGGCGAAGCCCCGACGACATGGAAATCTTCGAAATCGAAATAGAACATGTAGGGCGATGGATTCAGCGTACGCAGCGCCCGGTACAGGGCGAGCGGTGTGGCGCGGAACGCCTTCACCATGCGCTGCGAGGGCACCACCTGCATGATGTCGCCTTCGTAGATATAGCGCTTGGCACGCTCGACGGCGCGGTGGTAGGCCTCGCGGCCGAACCCGGAAACCGCCGGCTCCGAGTCGGCCCGGGTGTCGGCAGGAATCGCCACCGGCTCGCGCAGCCGTCGCAGCAGCTCGCGCAACCGTGCGTGGGCGCGCCGGTACGCGTCGGCCCGGCCCGGCTCCGCGTAGACCACCAGCATGAGCTTGCCCGAGAGGTTGTCCACGATGGCGATTTCCTCGGAAACGAGCAGCAGGATGTCGGGCGTGCCGAGCTCGTCCGGTTTGTTGTGGTGGGCGAGCCGCTTCTCGACGTAGCGCACCGTATCGTAACCAAAGTACCCGACCAGCCCGCCGCAGAAACGCGGCAGGCGCGCGTCCTCGGCCACCCGGAACCGGCGCAGGTACTCGTCGATGAACGCCAGCGGATCCTCGGCCTCCGCACGTTCGGTCACGGCTTTGCCGCGAAATTCGGTGCAGGTATTCCCGCGCACCTCGAGGCGCTGCTGCGAGGCAAGTCCGATGAACGAATAGCGCCCGAAGCGCTCTCCGCCCACGACCGATTCGAGCAGATAGCTGTGCGGCGCATTGGCGAGCTTGAGGTAAATCGAGAGCGGCGTGTCGAGATCGGCGAACGTCTCGAGCACCACGGGAACGCGGTTGTGGCCCGCTTCGGCGAGCCGCTGGAATTCAGCTTCGGTCATCATCACTCCACAGAACGGTTATGTCGGCAAACATCGCGGGCGACGCAGCGCCGCGCGCGGGAGAGCTACTGGCGCCAAGGACGCCAGCGGTCCCGGGCGATCGCCGCCTGTTTACCGGTTCCGTAGTCGGTGAAGTGCATGCCTCTTAAGCCTTTTGAATCAATCGGCTAGCTTCGTAAAGCGAAGATACTATAGCATCAATGTCGAGCTCCCGCACATCCCGGCCCTCGTTGTAGCCGTAGTCGACGCAGAATACCGGGCAGCCCGCGGCACGCGCTGCCTGCGCATCGTTCAGGGAATCGCCGATCATGAGCATGTCGCGCGGCGCGATGCCGAAGCGCTCGCACACGTGCGTGAGCGGCAGCGGATCGGGTTTCTTCCTCGGCAGCGCATCGCCCGCCACGATTTCGGCGAAATAGCCCGTGAGCCGCATCGACTCGAGCAGCGGCAACGTAAAGCGGGCGGACTTGTTGGTGACGCAGGCGAGCGGATAGCCCTGGGCCTGCATTTGCTCGAGCCCTTCTTTCGCCCCGGGATAGACCGTCGTATGCCTGCCGTTGACCGCTTCGTAGCAGCGCTCGTATAGCGGCAGCGCATGCTCCATCACCACAGGCTCGGCGTGGCCGTCGATCGAGCCGGCGAGCGCGCGTTCGACCAGCCGGGGTATGCCTTTCCCCACGAAGGTGCGCAGCACCTCGACCGGTAGCCCGGGGCGGCCCATCTCCGCAAGCATCATGTTCGCCGCGGCCGCCAGATCGGGGATGGTGTCGAGCAGCGTGCCGTCGAGATCGATGATCACCGCCTTGACGGGCAGCGGAAACGCGAGGTCCAAATTCACTCCTTGCACCGCGGGAAAGGATTACCTGACCTTGGCGAGCGCGCTGCGCATCGCGCCGATCGTGGCCTTGTAGTCCTTGGTACCGAATATCGCCGAGCCGGCCACGAAGGTATCCGCGCCGGCGCGCGCGACGGCGGCAATGTTGTCGACCTTGACGCCGCCATCGACCTCGAGCCAGATGTCGCGGCCGGCCGCATCGATACGCTTGCGCGCCGCGGCAAGCTTGGCGAGCGCCTCTGGAATGAACTGCTGCCCGCCAAAGCCCGGGTTGACCGACATGATCAGGATGAGATCGAGCTTGTCTATTACATAATCGAGGTATGCGAGCGGCGTCGCCGGATTGAAGACGAGTCCGGCCTTGCAACCGTGCTCCTGGATGAGCCCGATGGTGCGGTCGATGTGCTCGCTTGCCTCGGGATGAAACGAGATGATGTTCGCGCCGGCCTTCGCAAAATCGGGAACGATGCGGTCGACCGGCTTCACCATGAGGTGGACATCGATCGGCGCCTTGGTGAGCGGCCGGATTGCCGCGCACACCAGCGGCCCGATCGTCAGGTTGGGCACGTAGTGGTTGTCCATCACGTCGAAGTGCACGAGGTCCGCGCCGGCCGCGATCACGCTCTTCACCTCGTCGCCCAGGCGGGCGAAGTCTGCGGACAGGATGCTTGGAGCGATGCGGTAGTCCATCGGACGGCCTTCTGCGTCAACGCCGGCATTCTACCCGTTCTCCGGCCGCGGGCACAGGATTCGCGCACTCGCCTTTCATCAAACGGCGCACGGTGCGACAATATTTGCCATGGCTGACAAGCGATACGACATCACGGTCAAGACGCGCACCGCGTTTGTCCCCGAGCAGTCGGACGTCGACGGCGGCCGTTACGTCTTCGCCTACACCATTACCATCACCAATACCGGCAGCTTGCCGGCGCAGCTGCTAAGCCGCCACTGGATCATCACCGACGCCAACAACCAGGTCCAGGAGGTGCGCGGCATGGGCGTGATAGGCGAGCAGCCGTTCCTGCGCCCGAGCGAGAGCTTCGAGTACACCAGCGGCACGGCGATCGCGACCCCGGTCGGCACCATGCGCGGCAGCTATCAGATGGTGGCCGAGGACGGCACGCAGTTCGACGCCGAGATCCCCGAGTTCACGCTGTCGATGCCGCGCGTCCTGCATTAGCGCGGCGCAAGGAAGACAGGTGCGGCGATTCGGCGCACCGTGAACACCCGGCCGAGTTGGAAGGTGGCGCACGATGTCGCTCAAGGTCAGCTATACCCTGCTTGCGCCGTTTTATGATCTCGCCGTGCGCCCGTTCCTCGAGCGCGCCCGCCGGCGCAGCCTCGCGCGGCTGCCGCGCGATTGCGCCGGTGCGGTGCTGCTGAACGGCGCCGGCACCGGTCTCGACCTGCCTCTGCTCCCGCCGCGGCATCGCTACGTCGCGCTCGATCTCACGCGCGCCATGCTGCGGCGGGGCCGCGCGCGCGCCGGTGGCCTCGATCTTGCCTGGGTGCAGGGCACGAGCCTGGCGCTGCCGTTCCGGGAGGCGGCATTCGACTCGGCGGTGCTGCACCTGATCCTTGCCGTCGTGCCCGATCCCGCCCGCGCGCTTGCGGAAACCGCGCGCGTGCTGAAGCCCGGGGGCCGCATTCTCGTTCTCGACAAGTTTCTGCGGCCGGGCGAGCGGGCCGTGGTGCGCCGCCTGCTGAATCCGCTGGCGTCGCGGGTTGCTACCCGCACCGACGTCGTGTTCGAGGAAGTGCTCGCGGCGGTGCCCGGTCTCACCGTCGCAAGCGACGAGCCGGACATGGCCGGCGGCTGGTTTCGCCGCATCGTCCTGCACAAGGCACAGGCATGATGAGGCGGGACTGCGGCAATTGAAACGCGGCGATGCAATCGCCTACCGGCCGTTACTCGAATCGGACTCGTCGTCCGCATCCCGGCGCGGCCAGGTCCACCACACGATCAGCACGAGCAGCCCGAGCGCGACGGCGGCTTCCAGCACGAGCCATAGCAAGGGTTCCATGACGACGACGCGTTTATAATTCGCGCATCCTAGACAGACCTCACTGTAACCAATCGATGCCGAAAATCCAAACGCGTGTCGCCAGCCTGCTCGCCGCCGGCGCGCTGCTCATGGCCGGATGCGAGACTCCCGCGCCGCGTCCGCCAGTCGATGCTCCGGCGCCTGCGCCCGCGCCGCCCGTCGCCCCGGCGCCGGATGCGCCCAAGGTGCCCCCGGCAGCGGTCGGCGCGCGCCTGCGGGCAGCAACGTGGGATGAATTGCCCGGCTGGCGCGAGGACGATCCGGCGGCGGCGTGGGACGCGCTGCTGCGCGGCTGCGTCGCGCTGAAGAACCATGAGGCCTGGAACGACATCTGTACGGCCGCGCGGCAAATCGAGCGCCCGGAGCGCGAAGCAGCGCGCCGGTTTTTCCAACGCCATTTCACACCGTTCCAGGTGCAGACCCTCGACGGCAATGCCGAGGGCCTCGTCACCGGCTACTACGAGCCGCTGCTCAACGGCAGCCGGCGCCCCTCGCCGCGTTATCGCCACCCGCTGTACGCCGTGCCCGATGACCTGCTGGTGATCGATTTGACGAGCGTGCACCCGGAGCTCACCGGCATGCGGTTGCGCGGCCGGCTCGACGGCCGGCGCGTGGTCCCCTACCACGATCGCGCCGCCATCGAGCGCGGTGATGCGCCGGTGCGCGGCAGGGAAATCGCGTGGGTCGATGACGCGATCGAGCTCTTCTTCCTGCAGGTCCAGGGCTCCGGCCGCATCGAGCTCGACGACGGTGGGACGATGCGCGTCGGCTTTGCCGACCAGAACGGTCACCCCTATCGCTCGATCGGCCGCTGGCTCATCGAGCGCGGCGAGCTGTCCGCCGGGGAAGCGTCAATGCAGGGCATCAAGGCCTGGGCGCGGCGCAATCCCGACCGGCTGGCAGACCTGCTCAACCACAACGCGCGCTACATCTTTTTCCGCGAACTGCCGGCTGACCTGCCGGGACCGATCGGTGCGCTGGGCGTGCCGCTTACCGCCGAGCGCAGCGTCGCGATCGATCCCGGCTTCGTTCCGCTGGGCGCGCCCGTCTATCTCGCCACCACCTGGCCCAACTCCGCGCGCCCGTTAAACCGCCTAATGCTCGCTCAGGATACGGGCAGCGCGATCCGCGGCGCGGTGCGCGCCGACTTCTTCTGGGGCTTCGGTGACGAGGCGGCGCAGCACGCCGGGCGCATGAAACAGTCGCTGAAGATGTGGGTGCTGTTGCCCAGCGGTTATCCTGTACCGTCGTCTCCTCAGCGCACCGCGCCGGGCGGCCCGTAACTGACCTCGAGCTGGATGCGGCTCGCGACCGCGCGCCCCGCCTTGCGCCCGGGATCGAAGCGTGCGGCCATCCAGAGAGAGCGCGCCGCGGCTGCTGGCGCGACCGAGGGATCCGCGTCCAGCATCGAGACCTTGCGCACCATACCGTCCGCGTCGATGAGCAGCTCGAGACGCATGCGATGCCCCGGCACGCCGTCCGGGGCTGGCCCGAGCGGCTCGCTCAGGCGCGGAAGCACATCGAGCTCGTGTGCCGCGTAGTAGGCGGGCGCCGCCACGATCAGCGGCACCGCGGCGCGCGACGCTACGCCCGGTACCTTTGCCGGAGCCTCGCTGTCGGCTTCGGCGGCCCACGCCGCAGGGGCGCGGGTCGCGAGTGCAGGCGGCGGATGCGCTGCCGCGGTCTCCGGCACCGGGTCGCTCCGGTGCGCCGCCCTCGCAACCGGCAATGCTTCAGAAACTGAGAGGGTCACCGTCAGCGGGCGCGCAATACCGGGGGCGGCGGCGCGAATCGGCGCATCCTCGAACAGCGCCGCGAACATGGCGAGGTGTGCAACGACAGAGGCGCCCACAGCGTAGCCCAGCCGCCAGCGAGCGGCGCCGACGCAGGACGACGCCTTCGACGCGGATAGCTGGACGATCGGCGGCACAACAGGCCTAACGCCGGCTGGCGCCGGCCTGTTGACCGGCGGGAGAGGATTACATCAGCCCCGACAAAGCCCCCACGGCAGGCAGGGCCGCGAGACACCCGTGAACAAGCCTCGGTTTGCACATCATTCTTGCGCCTCGCTCACGCACCGGCGCAAACCAGCACCCGACCCTGCAGATCGCTCTTATTTCGAGCCGACGGCCTTCAGCGCCTGCTCGATCTTGTCGGCCGAAAGAAAGCCACCGATCTGCTGACCGTCGGTGAGGTAGATGGCAGGCGTGCCGCGGATGCCGAAGCGGCGCATGAGCTGCAAGTTCTTCTCGATTGGCGTGCTGCAGTTGGTCGCGAGACCCGGCACCACGCCTCCCTGCATCAACTCGTCCCACGCCTTGGGCCGGTCCCGCGCGCACCACACCGCGCGCGACTTGTCGTAGGAATCCTGCCCGAGGATCGGGATCAGGAACACGTAATGGGTCAGGTCATTGACCTTGGCAAGCTCCCGGTGGAGCTGCTTGCAGTAGCCGCAGTTCGGATCCTCGAAAGTGTAGATCGTGCGACTGCCGCTGCCGTTGACGCGCTTGATCGCGGAGGCGATGGAGCCTTCGAGCGTTTTCGCGGTCATGCGGTTGGTGCTGTCCTGCGTCAGGTTGCGCGGCGGCAGCGTGCGGATGTCATAGATATTGCCGCCGAAGAAATACTCGACCTTCGCGTCCGTGTAGACGATTTCGCCGTCGAGCACCACCTCGTACAACCCGGCGAACGGCGCCTTGGTGACACTCTCGACCGCCATCGCCGGAAACCGCGCCTGCAGCTTCTGCCTGATCTTGGTCTCGTCGGCATGGGCCCCCAGCGAGACCGCCCCGAAAATGATCATCATCCCGGTGACAACGCTACGTAACATATCGATCCTCAAGAAAGGTGGCGATAGCCCGGTATCCCTCAAGCCACCGCCCGACGCACCAGCTGCGTCTTGATGAGCGGTTGCGCATTGACCAGCCTGAGCCCGAGATTACGCGCCCGTCCAAGCCAGACCGCATCAGCCGCGAAAAGTTGCTGCAATCCGTCGGTTGCGAGCTGCATCGCGAGAATGTCCTCCTTGCGCGCGCGCTCATAACGCCGCAGGAGCGCGTAATCGCCGCAATCCGCCTGCTGCCCGCGATCAGCGAGGACCGCGGCGAGCTCGCGGGCATCGCGAAAACCGAGATTGACGCCCTGCCCGGCGAGTGGGTGCACGTTGTGGGCCGCGTCGCCAACCAGCGCTACCCGCGGTTTGACGAGTTGCGCGACGCGCTGCAGTTGCAGTGGAAACGCTGCCGGCGGTGTCATGAGTTGCAGCGCCCCCAGCGCCTGCCCGCTGGCAGCGCCAACCTCCGCCGCCAGCGCATCCGGTTCCGCGGCGAGCAGCTCGCGCCCGTGAGCCTGCGGCGTGGACCACACCATCGACGCGCGATTGCCTGGCAGCGGCAGCAATGCCAGCACGCCGTCGCGCCGGAACCACTGAAACGCGGTGCCGTGATGCGGCTTCGCGGTGGAGAAGTTCGCAACCACGCCGAGGTGCCCGTAAGCGTGCGGGCTCGCCGCTATCCCCGCCTGCTGGCGAACCCACGAGTCCGCGCCATCCGCACCCACCAGCAAGCGCGCGGCGAGCTTGCTGCCATCCCCGAGCGTTACCCGCACCGCGTCGTGGTCCCACACGATGCCGGCGCAGCGGCCGGGGCACACGAGGCGCACGTGCGGGCTCGCCTTCAAATGTTCCCATAACGCGTGCTGCAGCTCGCGGTTCTCGACGATGAAGGCAAGCTCGCGCAGGCCGGCGTCATAGGCGCTGAAGTCCAGGCGTGCCGTCGGGTCATCCCCATGCACCTGCATTGCTTCGACGCGCGCCATGCGCGCCTCCGGCATCCGCTGCCACGCGCCGCATGCCTGAAGGAACGCAGCGGCGCCGGGACTGATCGCATAGACGCGGGCGTCGAACGCGTCGCCAGCCGGGCGCCCGCGCGGCGGCTCCGACTCGACGAGCGCGACGCTCAGGCCGGAAGGCTCGAGCGCCGCGGCGAGACCGGCACCTACCAGCCCGCCGCCCACGATGATCAGGTCGAAATCAGCAGACATGCAAACCTTGCTCTTGAACGCGCGCAGTGTAACCCCGCCCCGGCGCGAATCCAAAGGAAAACATCACGCCGAACCGCCCGGTAGAACCCGGCACGGCGTACTGGCTGTCATGATCGCGGCTGACTCAATGCTCACTCGAAGCGGTTGGTCAGCGTGCCGATGCCTTCGATCGTGACCTCGATCGTGCTGCCGGGCTTCATCGAGCCCACGCCGACCGACGTGCCGCAGCAAATGACATCGCCGGGATAGAGCGTCATGTCCTGCGAGATCAGGGACACCAGCCTGGCGGGCGGAAATATCATGTCCGACACCGGATAATTCTGGCGTTCCTGGCCGTTTAGCACGGTCCTGATCGTCAGCTTCGCCGGGTCCAGCCCCGTCGCCACCACCGGCCCGAACACGCCGAACGTGTCGAAGCTCTTCGCCCGCACCCACTGCTGAAACGCCGGATCGCGGTTGATGATGTCGGCCGCGGTGACGTCGTTGATGCACGTATAGCCGAAGATGTGGCCCGCCGCCTGCGCCTCGCTGACCGCGGTGCACGGCTTGCCGATGACGATGCCGAGCTCGCCCTCAAAGACCACCTTGCCGCTGAAGGATTTGGGCGAGCGGATGGTCTCGCCGCCGGACAGAAAACAGTTGCTGGTCTTGACGAAGTACAACGGCTCGTTGGGGATCGCCGCACCGAGCTTCTCTGCGAGCGCGCGAAAATTGTTCCAGAGCGCGATCATTTTCGTGGGCTGCGTCGGCGTAAGCAGTTTCACGGCGGCGCGCGCCAGCGTCTGCCCGGTGGCGCGCGGCGCGCTGAACATGTCTCCCTCGTGTGCGGCGATGCTCTCCCCCTCCAGCTTGCCGAAGCCGATCTTGCCCGCATGCTCAAACCGCAACCACTTGTCCATCCCGCAATCTCCTCGATCTTTTCCGCCATACAAGACATTCATCCGGATCCCGCAAGCAGCATAACACGCCGCCCTGCCATGGCTTACTTCATTGATCTATATGGATAAAGCTGCCTCAGCCCGAGGCGATTCTCTTGACAATACCAGGCCTGCTCATTAGACTGCGCCGCTTCCTGTGGCGAGTTAGCTCAGCGGTTAGAGCAGCGGAATCATAATCCGTTGGTCCGGGGTTCAAATCCCTGACTCGCCACCATTTCCACCTGCTTTCCGACCCGGGATCCGCGCTACGGTTCGCATGCTGAAGTGTGCTTGAGGTGTCTGATTACGTTGTGTTAGTGTGAATCGATGCGGATCTGGATCGCGATTTTCGCGTTGATGATCGCCGGCAGCGGCCCCCTGCTCGCACAGGTGCAGCGCGTGCTGCCCAAAGAGGCCAAGCTCGGCATGCTCGTCGGCCAGCAGCATCCTTTCCCCCTGGTCCAGATCAACCAGCAGGTCCTGCGCCTCGCGCCCGGCGGCCTGATTTTCGACCAGCACAACCGCACCATCCTGCACGCCTACCTCCCGGCCGAGGCCAGGGTACTGTACAGCCAGGACCCCGCCGGCAACGTGACGCGCGTCATCATCCTCCGGCCCGAAGAGGAGCTCACGCTCGAGCAGGCCGGCAAGCGCTGACCCGACTCCGTGGCGCAGAAGTACTACATCAAGACCTTCGGCTGCCAGATGAACGAGTACGACTCGGACAAGATGGCCGACGTACTCCATTCGGCGCAGGGCATGGAACCGACCGATGACCCGGCGACGGCCGACCTCATCCTGTTCAATACCTGCTCGGTGCGCGAGAAAGCGCAGGAGAAGGTCTTCCATGACCTGGGCCGCGTCAAGCACTTGAAGCGCGTCAATCCCGCGCTGCTGATCGGCGTCGGCGGCTGCGTCGCGAGCCAGGAAGGCGCATCGATCGTCGCGCGGGCGCCGTACGTCGATCTGGTGTTCGGCCCGCAGACATTGCACCGCCTGCCGCAGATGATCGAGGCCCGGCGCGCGAGCGGCGCCTCACAGGTCGACATCTCGTTCCCGGAAATCGAGAAGTTCGACAAGCTGCCGCCGGCCCGGGTCGACGGGCCCGCCGCGTTCGTGTCGATCATGGAAGGCTGCAGCAAGTACTGCACTTTCTGCGTCGTGCCTTACACGCGTGGCGAAGAGGTCTCACGGCCGCTCGACGACGTGCTCACCGAGGTGGCCGAGCTCGCGCAACAGGGCGCGAGGGAAGTGACCCTGCTCGGGCAGAACGTCAACGCCTATCGCGGAGCGATACCGGGCGGCGAGGCTGCGGATTTCGCACTGCTGCTCGAATACGTCGCCGAGATCCCGGGCATCGAGCGCTTGCGCTACACCACCTCGCACCCGAAGGAGTTCACGCAGCGCCTGATTGACGCCTATCGCGTGCTGCCCCAGCTCGTCAACCATGTTCATCTGCCGCTGCAATCCGGCTCCGACCGCGTGCTTGCCGCCATGAAGCGCGGCTACACGGTGCTCGAGTACAAGTCGATCGTGCGGCGCCTGCGCCGCGCCCGACCCGACATCTCGATCTCGTCGGACTTCATCGTCGGATTTCCCGGCGAAACCGCCGATGACTTCGACGCCACCATGGCCGTTGCGGAGGAAATCGGGTTCGACGCGAGCTTCAGCTTTCTCTACAGCCGCCGCCCCGGCACGCCGGCGGCAGACCTGCCGGACGCCACGCCGCACGCGGTCAGGCTCGAGCGCCTGCAGCGGTTGCAGGCCAGGATCGACCAACAGGCACAGGCGATCAGCGGCGCCATGGTCGGAACGCGCCAGCGGATACTGGTCGAGGGCAGTGCCAGGAAGAACGCCACCGAGCTCGCCGGGCGCACCAGCAACAACCGCGTCGTCAATTTCAGCGGCCCGCCTCACTTGGTCGGCGAATTCGCCGACGTCACCATCAGCGCGGCGCTCCCGCACAGCCTGCGCGGAGAGCTTGTCGCAGCCATCCATTGAAGCCCGTCGAGATTTCGTTCACCCCGGTAGACAACCAGCGGCTCGCCAACCTCTGCGGCGTGTTGGACGAGAACCTGCGCCAGATCGAGACCGCGCTCGACGTAAGCATCGCCCGGCGCGGGGAGCGCTTCGCGTTGAGCGGAAAGCCCGATCAGACGCGGATCGCGGCGCGCATCCTGCAGGATTTCTACCAGCAGGCACAGCATTCGCTCACCCTGGAAGAGGTGCAGCTGGGACTGATCGAGGCGTCCAAACCGCGGCAGGCGCAGGTCCCGGAGGAGCAGCCCACGCTCATCACGCGCCGCCAGGATCTGCACGGGCGCACGCCGCGGCAGGTACAGTACCTGCGCAACATCCAGACCCACGACGTGACGTTCAGCATCGGGCCCGCGGGGACCGGCAAGACCTACCTCGCCGTCGCCTGCGCGGTGGACGCGCTCGAGCGCGACAGCGTGAAGCGCATCGTGCTGGTGCGGCCGGCGGTCGAGGCCGGGGAGCGGCTGGGATTTCTTCCCGGCGACATGGCGCAGAAGGTCGACCCCTACCTGCGCCCGCTGTACGACGCGCTCTACGATCTGATGGGCTTCGACAAGGTCGCGCGGATGTTCGAGCGCGCCGCAATCGAGATTGCGCCGCTCGCGTTCATGCGCGGGCGGACGCTCAACCATTCATTCGTCATTCTCGACGAGGCCCAGAACACCACCCCCGAGCAGATGAAGATGTTCCTCACGCGCATCGGCTTCGGCAGCAAGGCGGTGGTCACCGGGGACGTCACTCAGATCGATCTCGCGCGCGGCCAGAAGAGCGGGCTGATCGAGGCGCGCGAGGTGCTGAAGCGCGTGCGCGGCATCGCCTTCACCCAGTTCGAGAGCGAGGACGTGGTGAGGCATCCCCTGGTCCAGCGCATCGTGAACGCGTACGCGAGCTACACGTCGCGGGCGGAACGCGCCGACAAAGAACGGCAGGCGTGAGCACGCGCCGGCCGCGGCTTTCGCTGTGCGTGCAATACGCGCTCACGGCACGCAACCTTCCCTCGCGCACCCAGTTGCGCAAGTGGGCGCGCGCCGCGCTCGAGCACGATGCCGAGATTACGGTGCGCATCGTAGGGCGGGCGGAAGCGCGCGCGCTCAACCGCAATTTCCGCGGCAAGGATTACCCCACCAACGTGCTCACTTTCGTCTTCCGCGACTCGGCGCCTTACGCCGGTGACCTTGCGCTATGCGCGCCGGTCGTCACGCGCCAGGCGCGCACCCAAGGAAGGACCGTTACCGCTCATTACGCCCACCTGGTGGTGCACGGCGTGTTGCACCTGCAGGGCTACGACCACCAGCGCGCAAGGGACGCGCGCGCCATGGAAAAGCGGGAGACAGGCATTCTTGCTAAACTTGGTTTTCCCGATCCTTACGCCTGACGCCGGCCCCAAATCCCAGAGCACCCAAGATGGAGAATCCGCAGACTAAACCTTCGCTGCTGGAGCGGCTCTCGGCGCTCCTCACCCATGAGCCCGAAGACCGCGAGCAGTTGATCGAGCTGCTGCGCTCGGCCTACGAGCGCAACCTGCTCGATTCCGACGCGCTCGGCATGATCGAGGGCGTGCTCCAGGTCTCGGAGATGCAGGCCCGCGACATCATGATCCCGCGCGCGCAGATGGACGTGATCGACGTCAACGAGTCGCCCGACCAGTTCATCCCGATGGTGATCCAGACCGCGCACTCGCGCTTTCCCGTGATCGGCGACAACAAGGACGACGTCATCGGCATCCTGCTCGCCAAGGACCTGCTGCGCTATTACGCAGGCGAGGAGGAATTCAACGTGCGCGACATGCTCCGCCCCGCGGTGTTCATCCCCGAGGCGAAGCCGCTCAACGTCCTGCTCAAGGAGTTCCGCAAGAACCGCAACCACATCGCGATCGTGGTGGACGAAT
>JBFKNN010000011.1:0-37296 GCA_041629335.1 Burkholderiales bacterium
CCCAGCGCTCGCGCGACAGATTGGCGATATAGCGCGCCCGACGCGCGTGGGCGTTGAGCCCGCGATAGACGTCGGCGAGCGTGGCATTGCCGGTGCACTCGAGCAGCTTCATGTGGATCGCCTGGTTGCAGCGGAAGTAATTGGCAAGGTCGCCGCGCGCGTGATACGCAAGCATTTCATAATGCAGCGCCCGAATCTCGACGATATCGGCTTCCGACGCATTGGCGCACGCCAGCTCTCCGGCGAGAGCCTCGAGCGCGCCCATCACCGCAAAGATTTCTTTCACCTTGTCGCGCTTGAGCGCAGCCACCCTCGCCCCGCGGTTAGGCAGCAGCTCAACCAGGCCCTCGGAAGCGAGGTACTTGATGGCCTCCCGCAGCGGCGTGCGCGAGATGCCGAGCTGCCCGGCCAGCACGCGCTCGTTCAGCTTGGTGTCCGGCGCGAGTTCACCCTGCACGATCAGGTCGCGCAGGCGCTCGAGCACCGTTTCGTGCAGGAGCCGTTGCTCTGTGCCCGGTGCCGCCGCAGCCGGCAGTGCCGTAGTTAGTGTCGTCATGGCGAGTCAGGCTAGCCCAGGTTTCATAATACAAAACGCGATGCCCGCGCACAAGGCGTTATTTATAAACACATGTAAATACATAATGTTATGAAATAGCTCTCGGTCCAGACCCTTAACATCTTGTTTTTGTATACAAACGGGGCTAGTATCGGTGGCTCACCCACGGAGACTCGACATGACTTACGCCGCCGGCCGCCACTTCCTGCAGATTCCCGGCCCGACCAACGTCCCCGACCGCATCCTGCGCGCCATCGACCGGCCCACGATCGATCACCGCGGCCCCGAGTTCCAGGCGCTCGGCCGGGAAGTGCTGGCGGGACTGAAGCATGTCTTCAAGACCAAGGCGCATGTGATCATTTATCCCGCGTCCGGCACCGGCGCGTGGGAGGCGGCGCTGGTGAACACGCTGTCGCCCGGCGACAAGGTGCTGATGTACGAGACCGGGCAGTTTGCGACGCTGTGGAACAGCATGGCGAAGCGGCTCGGCATTGCGCCGGAGTTCCTCGCCGGCGACTGGCGGCACGGTGCCGACGCAGCCGCGATCGAGAAGCGCCTGAAGGACGATGCGAAGCACGAAATAAAGGCGGTCTGTGTCGTGCACAACGAGACCTCGACCGGGGTCACTTCCCGCATCGGCGATGTGCGCAAGGCGATCGACCGCGCGAAGCATCCCGCCTTGTTCATGGTCGACACCATTTCGTCTCTTGGATCGATCGACTACCGCCACGACGAATGGGGCGTGGACGTCACGGTAGCGGGCTCCCAGAAAGGACTGATGCTGCCGCCCGGCCTGTCGTTCAACGCCGTGTCGGACAAGGCGCTTGCAGCGTCGAAGAACGCGAAGCTGCCGCGCTCCTATTGGTCGTGGGACGAGATGCTCACGCCCAACAAGAGCGGATTCTTCCCCTACACGCCGTCGACCAACCTGCTCTACGGCCTGCGCGAAGCGCTCAAGATGCTGGTGGAAGAAGAAGGCCTCGACAACGTCTTTAAGCGCCACGACCGGCACGCCGAGGCCACGCGCCGCGCAGTGCGCGCCTGGGGCCTCGAGATCCTGTGCGCGAATCCGGCGGAATACTCGAGCGCGCTCACGGCGGTGATGATGCCGCAGGGGCACAGCGAGATCGCCTTCCGCAAGGTGGTGCTCGAGAACTTCGACATGTCGCTCGGCAGCGGGCTCGGCAAGATCGCCGACAAGGTGTTCCGGATCGGGCACCTCGGCGATTTCAACGATCTCATGCTGATCGGCACGCTGGCGGGTGTGGAAATGGGCCTCGAGCTGGCACGGGTGCCGCACAAGAGCGGCGGCGTCGCGGCAGCCATCGACTATCTCACCGCGGTTCGCTCGGGCAAGGCCGCGCAGCAAAAGGCCGCCTGACGAGGGTCGTGAAAATGATTGACGACGCGCTGCCCCGCTCCCCGCCCTTCTCCCGCAGTTCGGGCGAGGGGAGGTCGTGGTGCAAATAGTCGTCAACCATTTGCTCGAGCGTCACCAGGGAAGGCGCTGGGTGCCGGAGTCGCGGTAAACTTGGCATCTTGGACGCAAGTCTCGCCTGACTGACGCGAGGGCGCCGGGGACCGCAACCCGAACCAATGATCCGGAGGAAGAACATGCGTCGTCTGTCCAAGCACGTTTTGCTCGCGGTCGTGGCCGCACTGGCGACCAGCGCAGTCGCCCAGGACTATCCCAACCGGCCGATTCGGATGGTGGTGCCGTTCTCCCCGGGCGGGGGAAGCGACATATCGGCACGGATCCTCGCCGACGGTTTGAGCGATGCGCTCGGCCAGACGATCGTGGTGGACAATCGTCCTGGCGCCGGCAGCATCCTCGGCTGCGACATCGTCGCGAAGGCGAATCCCGACGGCTACACCACGCTGCTCGGCAATATCAGCATGGCCTTCAACACCGCCCTCTACAAGAAGATGCCGTACGACGCACTTCACGATTTTGCTCCCATCTCGCTCGCGACCGAGCAGCCGAACATCCTGGTGGCCCACCCGTCACTCCCGGCGAAGTCATTCAAGGAATTTCTTGCGCTCGCTGCCGAGCAGCCAGGCAAGCTCACCTTTGGCTCGGCCGGCCTGGGTTCAGGCACCCATCTGGCGATGGAAATGCTGCTCATGTCGCGGAGGCTCGACCTGGTGCACGTGCCGTACAAGGGCACCGGCCCGGCTCTGACCGCGCTGCTCGGCAACCAGATCTCGGTGTTCTTCTCGACCTACGCCTCGGCGCTTCCGCATGTGAAGAATGGTCGCCTGCGCGCCTTCGCCGTTACCAGCGCGAAGCGCACCGACACGCTGCCGGAAATTCCGACCGTCGCGGAGTCAGGCTTCCCCGGCTACGAGTACAACACCTGGTACGGCTTTCTTGCGCCCGCCGGCACGCCGCGCCCCATCGTCGCCAAGCTCAACAAGGCCGCGGTCACCGTGCTGAAATCGGACACTACGCGCCAGCGCTACGTATCGCAGGGCATGGACACGATTCCGTCGACGCAGGCGGAGTACCGCGCCCACTTGAAATCCGAGATTGAAAAATGGACGAAGGTGGTGCGGGCCGCGAAGATTCCGCAGCAGTAAGAAAGCCCGATATCATGAAGCGCGGCGCATTTGCCACGAAGCGCGCCGGTCGACCCGAGGAGGAAGCAAACATGGGCCGCATAGTTCTGATCCTGGCGCTGGCGGTCGTGCCGCTTCTGCCCGCCACGGCATCCGCACAAGGGTATCCGAGCAAGTCGATCCGCTTCGTCGTGCCGTTCGCGCCGGGCGGCGGCAACGACATTCTGGGGCGGGTCGTCGCTCTCAAGCTGAATGAAGCGTTCAACGTCCCGGTTGTCGTCGACAACCGCGGCGGCGCCGGCGGCACGATCGGCACCGACATCGTCGCCAAGTCGCCGCCCGACGGCTACACCCTGCTCATCAACAACGTGAGCCTGGCCGTCAATGTCACGCTCTACCCGAAGCTGCCGTACGACACCCTGAAAGACCTCGAACCGGTGTCGCTCGCCGGCCGCCAGCCCAATATCCTGGTGGTGCACCCCTCCCTGCCGGCGAAAACGGTCACGGAGCTGCTCGCGTTGATGCGCGCGAAACCGGGTGAGCTGAGCTACGCCTCAGGCGGAATCGGCAGCAGCTCGCATCTCTCGGCCGAGCTGTTCAAGCTCATCGCGAAAGTCGACATGGTGCATGTGCCGTACAAGGGCATGGGGCCGGCGCTGATCGATCTGGTGAGCGGCCAGGTGCAGGTGTCGATGGCGACCATGGCGTCCGCGCTCCCGCACGTGAAGAGCGGCCGCATCCGGCCGCTTGCGGTCTCGACGGCGAAACGCGTCGAGGTCGTGCCCGAGGTCCCAACCATGCAGGAGGCCGGCGTCCGCGATTTCGATTACAGCACGTGGTACGGCATCGTGGTGCCGGCCGGCACGCCCCAGCCCGTCGTCGCCAGGCTCAACGAGGCGCTGGTCAAGGTGCTGGCAACGTCCGACGTCAAAGACAAGTTTGGGGCGCAGGGCGTCGTGCCTGCCTCCACCACGCCGCACGAATTCCGGGCGTTCCTGAAATCCGAAGTGGACAAGTGGGCGAAGGTGGTCACGGCGTCCGGAATGAAGGTGCAGTGACCGCGGGCGCCGGGGCATCGGCCTTGGGTGCCCGCGATCCCTGCCGGCAACGGGACATGGGCGAAGATCACGACTATTACATGCGGCGCGCGCTGGAGCAGGCGCGCGAAGCCGGGCGACGGGGCAACCGGCCGGTGGCGTCGATCATCGTCCGGGACGGCGAGATCATCGGTGAGGCGCAGAACACCATGTTCACCGACTTCGATCCGAGCGCGCATGCCGAAGTAGCCGCCATCCGCCAGGCCTGCGGCCGGCTGAAGACCGTAGACCTGCCCGGGACCACGCTGTATTCGACGCTGGAGCCCTGCCCGATGTGCTTCTGGTGCATGCAGGAAGCGAAGATCGAACGCCTGGTGCTCGGGGCGCGCCATGCCAGCGTGAAACGCACCGATCTCGGCTGTTACACGGTCGAGGCGTTCCTGGAGTTCACCGGCCGGCGCCTGGAGATCGTCACCGGGGTGCAGACCGAGGCGTGCGAAAAGCTGCGCCTCGATTGGTTGACGTCGCGTCCCGGATGACGGGAGCGGCGGGAAGCAGTCGCGTATCCGGTGTTCAGGCCACCGGAGGAGAAGTAGAATTGGGCGTGAGGTGCAGGTAACAACAACGCAGCCGAACTGAATCATTGAAGTTCTTAAAACAGGAGGGAATCATGAGAGTCAGCAGATTGCTGGTCGCGCTCGCGGCCATGATGTTCGCAGCAGGTGCGGCAGCGCAAACGGAGCTCAAGTTCGGCCACGTCGGCGAGCCGGGCTCGCTGTTCGCCAAGTCCGCCGAGGAGTTCGCCAAGCGCGCCAATCAGAAGCTCGGCAACAAGGCGAAGGTCGTCGTATTCGGCTCGAGCCAGCTCGGCAGCGACAAGGAGCTGCTGCAGAAGCTCAAGCTCGGTACCGTCGACTTTGCCCTGCCCTCCACCGTCATGTCCTCGGAGGTCGACCAGTTCGGCATTTTCGAGATGCCGTATCTCGTCAAGGACCGCGGGCACATGAACCGCATCGAGAAGGCCGTGGTCTGGCCGAGCCTCGCACCGGAAGCGGAGAAGAAGGGCCTCAAGATCATCGCGGTCTGGGAGAACGGCTACCGCCACATCACCAACAACAAGCGCCCGATCAACGTGCCGGCGGACCTCCAAGGCATCAAGCTGCGCACCCCGAAAGGCAAGTGGCGCGTGAAGATGTTCCAGTCCTATGGCGCGAACCCCAGCCCGATGAGCTTCTCGGAAGTCTTCACCGCGCTGCAGACCGGCGTGATGGACGGACAGGAGAATCCGTTCTCGCAGATCCACAGCGCCAAGTTCCACGAGGTGCAGAAGTTCCTCTCGCTCACCGGCCACGTCTACACCCCCGCCTACGTTACCGTGGGCGCAAAAAAATGGGCGAGCCTGCCCGCCGACGTGCGCAAGACGCTGGAAGACACCGCGAAGGAAACCCAGGCTTTCGTCTATGACGTCGCGAAGAAGGACGAGGATGACCTGCTCGGCAAGATCAAGGCAGCGGGCGTCAAGGTCAATGAGGCCGACAAGGCCGCGTTCGTCAAGGCGAGCAAGGCGATCTACGAGGAGTTCGGCAAGGAAGTGGCCGGCGCGAAGGTGCTGATCGACAAGTCGCTCTCGCTCGCGAACTAAGAAACGGCAACCGGGGCGGCGCTCTTGCCGCCCCGTTCTCGCATTCCTTTCCCCTGGAGAAAGAGCCTGATGCTTGCGCGCGTACGCGCCGGCTTCGAGTGGCTGCTCGAAGCCGTCGTCATGGTGCTGATGGTCGTGCTCGCCGCCGAAGTCACCATCGGCGTCGTGTTCCGGACCTTCGGCCAATCGCTGGTGTGGTACGACGAGGTGGCGGCGATCCTGCTCGCCTGGCTGACCTACTACGGCTCCGCGCTCGCCGCGATGAAGCGCGCGCATATCGGATTTTCCGGGCTGGTCGACGCAATGCAGCCCGCCTGGCGCGTGCCGGCGGTGGTGTTCTCTGAAGCCTGCGTGCTGGGCTTCTTCGTGCTGATGGCCTACGTCGGCTGGTCCGTGATGGACGTCCTGGCCACCGACTACCTGGTGAGCCTCCCGGAAATCTCCGTCAAGTACACGCAATCGGTGATCTGGATCGGCGCCGTGCTGTTCATCATCGGCGAGGTGCTGATGCTGCCGCAGCTGATCACGCAGGCGCGCAGACCCGGGCCGATGCGCCATGGCCTTGAGGTCAACCCCTAATGGCCATTTTCCTGCTTTTCGTCGGGGTGCTCGCGCTGGTGCTGATGAACGTGCCGATCGCCGTCGCACTCGGCATCGCGGCGGTGACCGCCATGCTCGCCACCCAGGGCACGGAAATCCTGCCCAACCTGGCAATCGTGATGTACAGCGGCGCGACGAACTTTCCGCTGATCGCGATCCCGCTGTTCATTCTCGCCGGCGCGATCATGAACACGTCCGGCATCTCGCGGCGCCTGCTCGCGTTCGCCTCCGCGCTGTTCGGGTTCGTGCGCGGCGGGCTGGCGATGGTCAACGTCGGCGCCTCGATGTTCTTTGCCGAGATTTCCGGCTCGGCCGTCGCGGACGTCGCCGCGCTGGGGTCGATCCTGATCCCGGCCATGAAGAAGAAAGGCTACCCCGGCGCCTTCGCCGCAGCGGTGACTTCCTCCTCGGCCTCGATCGCCATCATCATTCCGCCCTCGATCCCGATGATTCTCTATGCAGTGATGTCCGGCAGCTCGGTTGTGCAGCTGTTCGTCGCCGGCATCGTGCCGGGCATCATCGGCGGGCTTTTCATGATGGGGCTTTGCTACTGGTTCGCGGTGCGCTACGACTACCCGGTCGA
The DNA here is from genome assembly GCA_041629335.1 of Burkholderiales bacterium. GTDB lineage: Bacteria > Pseudomonadota > Gammaproteobacteria > Burkholderiales > SG8-41 > JBFKNN01. Next base: position 6,978 of record JBFKNN010000011.1, read on the forward strand.
GGAAGTGTTCCAGTTGAAGCGGCTGTGGAAGACTTTCAAGGACGCGGCGCTGGCTTTCCTCCTCCCGATCATCATTCTGGGTGGCATCTTCGGCGGCTTGGTGACCGCCACGGAAGGCGCGGGGCTGGCGGTGGTCGCCGCAATCGGCATCGCGGTCTACTACCGTGAGATCAACTGGAAGCAATTCAGGTCGGCGGTGATCGACGGCGGCGTGCAGACTGCGGTGGTGATGCTGCTGGTCGCCTCCAGCGCGCTGCTCGGCGTCTACCTCACGGAGGCGCAGGTGCCGCAGCGGCTGGCCGTCTGGATCGCCTCCTTGACGACTAACCCGGTCGTCATCCTCGCGCTGCTCAACCTGTTCTTCCTGGCCATCGGCCTGTTCCTGCATTCGGCCGCCGCGATCATTTTGGTGGTCCCGATCGTCATGCCGGTCGTCAATGCGGTTGGCATCGACCCGGTGCACTTCGGCATCGTCGTCACCCTGAATCTTGCGATCGGCCAGCAGACCCCGCCGGTGGCGAGCGTGCTGATGACCGCGTGCTCGATCGCCAAGACCGGCATCTGGGAAGTCACCAAGGTCAACGTCTACTTCATCGCCGTACTGCTCACGGTGCTGATGCTGGTGACCTACGTCCCGGCGATACCGCTTTCGCTGGTGAACCTCTTCTACAAGTAGAATTGGCCGTGCGGCGCGGCGCACTGTCCCGCCGTGATATCCGCGCCGGGAGATTGCACTGTCCACACTGGCACCGATCCTGGTCGAGCGCGACGGCCCGATTGCCACTGTCGTGCTCAACAATCCGGAGAAGCGCAACGCCCTGGCCGCAGCCGCGTGGCGTCGGCTCGCGGAGGTGATGCGCGGGCTGGCAGCCGACGAAGCCCTGCGCTGCATCGTGCTGCGCGGCGCCGGCGACCGGGCGTTTTCAATGGGCGCGGATGTGACGGAGTTCGCCGTCCAGCGCTCGAACTCGGCGCAGGCGCAGTCGTATGCCGCGCTGGTCAGGGGAGCGCTGCACTCGGTCGCGGCCTGCCGCCATCCGACTCTGGCGCGGATTCAGGGCGCATGCGAGGCCGAGGCACTTGCGCTGGCGGCAGTCTGCGACATGCGCATCTGCGGCGAATCGAGCGTGTTTGCGCTGCCGGCCGCCCGGCTCGGCACCACGCTCGGCGGCGCTGAGGTGACTGCCGTGCTTGCAATCGCCGGCCAGGCGGTAATCCTGGAGATGCTCCTCGAGGGCCGCGTGCTGTCCGCGCAGGACGCGTACCGCAGAAGGCTGGTCAACCGGGTCGTGGCCGACGCCGAAATCGAGGAAGCGGTTCGTGCGACTGCCGGGCGCATCGCCTCGGGCGCGCCGCTTGCCGCGCGCTGGAACAAACAGTTCGTCGCGCGGCTCACGGCGGCCGCCGAGCGCGGCGACACGGAGCCTGATCAAGCCTTCGCGTGTTTCGACAGCGAGGACCATCGTATTGGGATCGATGCCGCGGTCAGGAACGTCAAGCCGAGATTCAGCGGCCGGTAGGCCGGAATGTGCGCGGGGTTCTTGAGGGGACACGATCATGCAGCTGCTGTTTGCCGTAGTTCTCACCGCCTTCACCGCTACTGCGCTCGCGCAGGCCGACTACGCGCGCGAGCAGCGCTGGGCCGACGAGGTGACGCCGTCAATCATCGTCGGCGACGCGGTTGCGCTCGCCTTGCCGTCCGGGCGCAAGTTCCTGGGGATTTACGCACCCAACCCGAAGGCGGCGGCCGGCGTCATCGTGGTGCACGGGCTCGGGGTGCATCCGGACTGGGGCCTGATCAATCCGCTGCGCGACCAGTTGAGCGAGCAGGGCTACGCCACGCTGTCGGTGCAGATGCCGGTGCTGGCGGCCGAGGCGCGCGGCGACCAGTATCCGCCGGTGTTCCCAGAGGCCGTGGAGCGGCTGTCAGCCGCAGTCGTGTTTCTCCGCGGGAAAGGCCTGGGCAAGGTTGCGATCGTCTCGCACAGCATGGGCTCGCGCATGACCAATTTTTTCCTTAACCACAGCACGGACCCACGGGTCGACGCGTGGGTCTCCGTCGGCATCTCCGGGGTCTACACTGAGCCGCAGACCTTCAAGCTTCCCGTGCTGGATCTGTTCGGGGAGAGAGATCTGCCGGCAGTGCTGGGCAATGCCGCGCTGCGCGCCGACGCGCTGCGTCAGGTACGGGGCTCGATGCAGATCCAGGTTGCCGGCGCCGACCACTTCTTCCAGGGACAGGAAACCGAACTCGTGCGGCAGGTTCGGCAGTTCCTCGACGCGAAGCTCAGAGCCCCCTGACAGCCAGCGTTCTTAAACCGCCTCGTCGTCGGCCGTTCCCGCCGCGGCACGCGCCAGACGGTCCGCAACCGCCGCCCACTCGGCATCCTGCGGGGGCGCCTCGACCAGGATCACATCGCAGCCCGTTTCGTCGAGCGCGCGCAGGTTGGCATAGAGTGCGTGCGCGAAGCCGGCCGCGTCGTGCGGCGCGGCGATCCAGGTAAGCCCCTGGTGCAGCGGCTGGAGGGCCGAGCGCGCCAGCACGGCAACGCGCTTGCCCTGGCGCGTCAGGCTCGCAGCGAGCTCGAATATCAGGTCCGGTTCCATCACCATGAGGGCGGTCTGCGGCGCGTAGTGCTTCGCCAGCGTGCCCGGGGCGCGCGGCGAGTCCGTGCTGGGCGCGGCAAGCGGTATTCCGAGTGCCTCCTCGATCTGCCGTGCGGTGATCCAGCCAGGCCGCAGCAGGGCCGGCTGCGCCCCGGAAAGGTCCACGATCGTCGATTCGATGCCGACGTCGGCCTCTCCACCGTCGAGGACGCAGTCGACCGCGTCGCCGAACTCGTGCCGCACGTGAGCTGCGTTGGTTGCCGACACGCGGCCGAAGCGGTTGGCCGACGGCGCAGCGACACCGCCGCCGAATGCGCGCAGCAGCGCCTGCGCCACCGGATGCGATGGCACGCGCAGGGCGACGGTGTCCTGCCCGCCGGTCACGAGGCCGGACACGCGCGGCGCGCGCTTGAGAATCAGGGTGAGCGGACCGGGCCAGAATTTCCTCGCGAGCGCGTGCGCGGAGGACGGGATCTCTCGCGCCCAGTTGGCGAGCTGCACCGCGTCGGCGATGTGCACGATCAGCGGATGGTCGTGCGGTCGGCCCTTGGCGGCGAAGACATTCGCGAGCGCGTCGGCGTTGGCGGCATCCGCACCGAGCCCGTAAACCGTTTCGGTCGGGAACGCGACCAGCCCGCCGCCGCGCAGCACCGTCACCGCCCGCTCAATGTCCGTGTCTGAAACCATGCCCCATCACCGCGAAGAAATACGCCGGAAAAACCAAAACCTTTTTTACCGCCAAGGCCGCCAAGAGGACCAAAACCAAACCGAAAACAAGTACGAGAATAAGAACCTGCGGGCCAGCGCATTTGCGGCCACGCCAGGCTTGATGAAGGCGCGGCTGTGATTCTTGTTTGAATTTCCTGGCGTTCTTGGCTGCCTTGGCGGCTAATCCGCACTTAACCGCCCGTCAGCAGCCGCAGCGCCTCGCGGTATTTTTCCGATGTCTTCGCCAGCACGTCCGGCGGCAGCGCCGGCGCCGGAGGCTTCTTGTTCCACGGCTGGGTCTCGAGCCAGTCGCGCACGAACTGCTTGTCGAAGGAAGGCGGGCTGATTCCGGTGCGGTACTCCGCGGCCGGCCAGAAACGCGAGGAATCCGGGGTGAGGATCTCGTCGATCAGCACCAGCTCGCCGCCGTGGTCGACGCCGAACTCGAACTTGGTGTCGGCGATGATGATGCCGCGCGTCGCGGCATACTCGGCCGCTTCCTTGTATAGCCGGATCGAGATATCCCGCACTTTCGCGGCCAGCTCGCCGCCGACGGTCTGCTCGACATCGGCAAAGCTGATGTTCTCGTCGTGGCTGCCGGCCGGCGCTTTGGATGCGGGCGTGAAGATCGGCTCCGGCAGTTTCTGCGCCTGCTTCAAGCCCGGCGGCAGCTTGATGCCCGAAATCGCGCCGGCTTCCCGGTAGTCGTTCCAGCCCGACCCGATGATATAGCCGCGCACCACCGCCTCCACCAGCAGCGGCTTCAGTTTCCGCACCACCATCGCTCGACCGGTGATCTGCGCGCGCTCGCTCTCGGCCACCACCGTCTCGGGCGCGATGCCGGTGAGGTGGTTGGGCACAACGTGGCCGAGCTTCCGGAACCAGAACAGCGACAGCTCGGTCAGCACCCGCCCTTTGCCGGGAATCGGAGTCGGGAGAATGACATCGAAGGCCGACAGGCGATCGGTTTGTATGACGAGGAGCTTGTCCTTTGCGACGGCGTAGATGTCGCGCACCTTGCCCCGGTGCACGAACGGCAGGCTCCTGATGTCGGACTGGAGCAGGGTGGTTTCGGCTGCGTTCATCATCGATTGCCGCGTATCACGCGGGCTCGAGCGCGAACGCCGGGCACAGTTCCGCGCGGATGGCGAGCGCTTTCTGCAGCGCGTCGTCGGGGCTTGCGCCGAGCACCGTGAAATGCCCCATCTTGCGGCCGGGGCGCGCCTCGTGCTTGCCGTAAAGGTGCAGCTTTGCCTCCGGCAGCCGGAATACGCTTTCCCATTTGGGCTGGCCGTGCTGCCAGGCCTCACCCAGCAGGTTGACCATCACCACCGGCGCAAGCAGCCGCGTATCGCCGAGCGGCAGGCCGGCAAGCGAGCGCACCTGCTGCTCGAACTGGGAAGTCGCGCATGCGTCTATGGTGTAGTGGCCGCTGTTGTGCGGCCGCGGGGCCATTTCATTCGCCAGCAGACGTCCGTCCGTGGAGACGAAGAACTCCACCGCCAGCACGCCGCAGTAGTCGAGCCGGGCTGCGATCTTGCATGCGGTGCTCTCCGCCTGTTGCGCGATCTCCGGCCCGACACGCGCCGGCACGATGCAGATGTCGAGTATGCCCTTGCGATGCCGGTTCTCCGCGACCGGAAAACTTCGCGTCGCGCCGTCGGCGCCGCGCGCCACCACCGCCGATATCTCGCAGGCAAGCGCGATCTCCCGTTCGAGCACGCAAGGCTCCGAGCCCGATGCGGCGAAGGCGGCGCGCGCCTCGGCCGCGCTCGTCACGCGCGCCTGGCCCTTGCCGTCGTAACCGAAGCGCGCGCGCTTTAGTATGCCCGGGAACAGCGCCGGGTCAACCCGGGCGAGGTCCGCCTCGCGCTCGATCACGGCGAAGGGGCCGACCGGGACGCCACTGTCCGCGAAGAACCGCTTCTCGCGCGCCCGGTCCTGCGCTACAGCGACACAGTCGCCGGCCGGGCGCACCGGGCAATGCGCGGCGAGCCAGCGCAGGCTCTCGGCGGGCACGTTCTCGAACTCGGTGGTGACCGCAACGCAGCTGTCCGCGAGCTGCTGCAACGCCTCGTGGTCCTGGTACGCGGCCTTGATGTGAACGTCGGCGATGGCGCCGGCGGGGCTCAGCGGATCCGGGTCGAGCACCGTTACGCGATAGCCCATGCTGTGGGCCGCGAGCGTGAACATGCGGCCGAGTTGCCCGCCGCCCAGCATCCCCAGCATGGCGTCGGGAAAGATCATCGCAGCTTGGGCAGCTTCATGGCGCGCACCGTGCGCGTCTGCTTGCGGCGGAATGCGTCGAGGCGCCGGGCGAGCCGCGCATCTTCGCGCGCGAGCAGCGCCACGGCGAAAAGACCCGCGTTGGCCGCGCCCGCCTCGCCCACGGCGAAGGTCGCGACCGGGATGCCCTTGGGCATTTGCACGATCGACAGCAGCGAATCGAGACCCTTCAGATGGCGCGAGGTTACCGGCACGCCCAGCACCGGCACGATCGTCTTTGCGGCAAGCATGCCGGGCAGATGTGCCGCGCCGCCGGCGCCGGCAATGATGCACTTCAGCCCCCGCCCCGCCGCCGCCTCGGCGTATTTGTACAGCAGGTCCGGCGTGCGATGGGCTGAAACGACCTGCGCTTCGTATGGGACCCCGAAATCCGCGACCTGCCGGGCCGCGTGCTCCATGACCTTCCAGTCGCTCTGGCTGCCCATGACGATGCCGACCAGCGGTTTCTTCACTGCGTGTCCTCCAGCAAGCGGCTATTTTAGCGCAACTGCCCGCGGCGCTGCCGTGGATCGATCGGAGCACATGCTAGAATTTGGGCCCGTCGCGCTTACGCCGTGGCCGGCCGCATTTTCCGCAACGCACGAGGAGTGATCCCATGAAGAAAAAGAAGACCACACCGGCAGTCTCCGCCGTGATGCGCGACCTCGCGACCTACATGGCGCGCGCCGCCAAGAAGCCGCTGCCGAAGCCGGTCGCCGAGAAGACCAAGCACCACGTGCTCGACACCATCGCCGCGATGGTTTCGGGCTCGCGCCTGCTGCCCGGCGAAAAGGCGATTTCGTACGTGAAGACGCTGGGCGGCGCGCCGCAGGCCTGCGTCATCGGCTCCAAAATCGTCACCACCGCCGACCAGGCCGCGCTTGCCAACGGCATGCTCGCACACGCCGACGAGACCGATGACTCGCATGCGCCCTCGCTGTCCCATCAGGGCTGCGCGGTCGTGCCCGCGGCGCTCGCCATGGCCGAGCGCGAGCGCGCCGGCGGCACGCTGCTCCTGCGCGCGGTCGCGCTAGGCTACGACGTCGGCACCCGGCTCAATCTGTCGTTGCATTCGTACGATTTCCGCGAGGCCGGCCACTCGACCCACAGCTTCGGGCCGATGTTCGGCGCCGCGGCGGCCGCCGGCGCCCTCGCCGGGTTCAAGTACGACCAGATGCGGCACCTGCTGTCATACACGGCGCAGCAGTGCTCGGGCATCTCGTGCTGGATGCGCGACGAGGAGCACATCGAGAAAGCGTTCGATTTCGGCGGCATGCCCGCGCGCAATGGGGTCGCGGCGGCAGCCATGGTGGCGCATGGCTTCTCCGCGGTCGAGGACGTCTTTTCAGGCGAGCGCAACTTCTTCGTCGCCTACGACGAGACGCGCCGCATCGGCCGGCCGCCGGAACCAGAGCGCCTCACGCGCGAGCTGGGCACAACGTTCGAAATCATGAACACCAACATCAAGCGCTGGTCGGTGGGCTCGCCGATCCAGGCGCCGCTCGACGCGCTGCTCGCGCTGATTCGCGAGCACCGCGTCAAGGCAGAAGACGTGCAGAAGCTCGTCGTGCGTGTGGCGAAACAGGGCGCCAACACCACCGACAACCGCAACATGCCCGACATCTGCATGCAGCACATGTGCGCGGTGATGCTGATCGACGGCATTGTGACCTTCGAGTCGGCTCATGACGAGAAGCGCATGAAGGACCGCCGGGTGCTGGCCCTGCGCGCCCGCACTGAGCTCCAGGGCGACGAGGAGCTCACGCGCGCCCTGCCGTCGCGCCAGGGGATCGTCGAGTTGACGCTGAAGGACGGCCGGTTCCTGCGGAACCACGTGAAAGCGGTCCGCGGCACGGCGCAGAATCCGATGCCTCGCGACGAGGTCGACGAGAAGTGCTACCACCTGATGGCGCCGATCCTCGGAAGCGCGCGCGCGCGCCGCCTGTGCGACGCCGTGTGGTCGATCGAGAAGCTCGGTAATGCGCGGAAGCTCAGGCCGCTGCTGCGCGCCTAGAACACCAGCTTGGGCAGCACCAGGGCGATCTCGGGAAAGAGCACGATCATCAGCATCGCAAGCAGGATGATCCCCCAATACGGCATCGAGCTCTTGAAAATCGTGACCAGTGAAACGCTGTCGTCCTCGTCCTGCATGGCGGCCTTGACGGTATAGACCAAGAGGCCGAACGGCGGAGTGAGCAACCCGGCCTCGATCGCCAGAATGCCGACGATCGCGAACGCGATCGGATCGTAGCCCAGCGCTTCGGCGATCGGCGCAAAGATCGGCACCGTCAGCAGCATGATCGAGATCGAGTCGATCACCATGCCCAGCAGGAACCAGACCACCACCATGATGCCGATGATGACGATCGGCGCGAGACCGGTGTCCAGAAAAAGATCCTGGATGGCGTTGGTGACGCCGGTCATGGCGAGCGTGCGCGAATAAAGCGACGCCGTGACCAGCAGCAGCAGGATCGGCGCTGAAGTCCGTCCGACCGACAGGATCGAGTCGACGATGTCCTTGTAGCGCATCCCCTTGATGATGCCCAGCACCAGCCCGATGAACGCGCCCGCCCCCGCGCCCTCGGTGGGCGTGAACACGCCGAACCAGATGCCGCCCAGCACGGCAACGATGACGGCCAGAATGCCGCCGGTGCTGGTGAGGATCGCCGCAAGCGACACGTCGTCCGTGCTTTCTGCCGCTTCGGTATTGGCGCTCCCGCCGACGACCGCCGGGCGGATTATGGCGGTAACGAAGATATAGACCACGAACATCACGGTGAGCAGCAGCCCCGGCAGCACGCCGGCGAGAAAAATCTGGCCGATCGATTTCTCGGTCAGGATCCCCCACACGATCATCAGCACGCTGGGCGGGATCAGCATACCGAGGCAGCTCGAGCCGGCGACCGCGCCGAGCGCAAATCCTTTGTGGTAGCCGAAGCGCTTCATTTCAGGATAGGCGATGCGCGAGAACGCGGCGGCCGAGGCGATCGACACGCCGGTCACGAACGAGAACAGCGCGTTGCCCAGCACGGTCGCGATGGCAAGGCGTCCCGGCAGGCGCTTCAACACGCGGTTGATGCCCCGGTAGACGTCGGTGACGGCCCCCGACTTGGCGATGAACTCGCCCATCAGCATGAACAGCGGAATCACGGCGAACACGTAGTCGCGCAGCGATTCGTACGCGGTGCTCCCCAGCATGGTCGCGACCACCCGCACGTCCCCGGTCACGAAGTAGACGCCGATCGCGCCGGTCACACCGAGCGCGACCGCGATGTGCACCCCGAGCGCCACCAGCACGAGCAGGCTGACGATCAGGATGACGGCGATGTTAACGTCGAACACGGCGCGGCGTTCTCAGGTTGGACAACGGGGATGGCTCGGCCGTGGCTGGGCGCTAGGATTTTGGCCTGGCGCCGAAGTATGCGTCGACGGCTTCGCTGTCCACGTCGCCGGCCCGCATGACGTCCAGGTACGCGACGACGAGATAGTTGATGATGGCAAGCGCGCTGCCGATCAGGATCACGAAGCGGGTCGGCCATGACGGGACACGGAGCGCGCCTTCGCCTTCGAATTCGCCGCCGACCCAGGAGTCGATGGCAAGCTGCCAGCCGCCCCAGATGATGAACGCGAAGAACACCGCACCCAGCAGGTAGCCGAACGCCAGCGCGGCGCGCTGGGCGAGCGGCGGAAACCGGCTGACGAGAAAGTCCGCCGACAGCATGGAGCGGCTGCGGATGGCGTAGCCGGCCTGCAGGAACACGATGATGACGATCGAGTTGGCGACGATCTCGCGCACGCCGTTGAGCGGGTTGTTGAACGCACCGCGCGCGACGATGTCGGCCATGATGATGAACGTCAGGATGAAGGCCCAGGCAGCGGCCATGATCATCATGAACTTGGCGGCGTTGTCGCTGAATCTTCTAATCGACATGGTTCAGCTGGAGGTCTGGATGCCCGGAATCCCGGCGCCTTTGCGCCACGCGCACGCGCACTCGAGGGCACTGACGGCGGCTGGATGAAAGTCCGCCGGTCGGAACGCCGCACTTCCAACGTTCCGCCGGCGGATGAGATGGTGATTCCTTCCAGTCAGTGTCGAATTACTTGACCACGTAGCGCACCGGCCACTTGTAGCCGCGCTTCTCGGCCGAGTCGAGCACCGTATTGAGCACCTTGACCACCGGCAGGTTCTGCTTCTTCAGCTCGTTGGCGTGGGCTTGCGGCCAGTCTTTCAGTGACTGCGCCCATTCCAGACGCACCGCAGGATCGATTTCCTTGACCTTGGCGAGCCCGCCCTTCAGCTTCGCGATGTCCGAGTCGTAGCGCTCCTTGTTATTAGTCCCGGTCTTTTCCTCGTAGGCGCGGGCAACTTCCAGCAGGATGGGCTGCACGTCCTTCGGCAATTTGTTCCACGAGTTCTTATTGATGGTCAGCCCGTGCCAGGTGATCGAGCCGAACCCGATCAGGGTGTAGTGCGGGCCCGGCTCGTAGAGCTTGAGGTTGACCCACGCGCTCGGGAACATGATCCAGCCCTCGTAGACCTTGGTCTGCATGCCGGTATAGGCCTCGGGCAACGAGCCCTGGACCGGGGTGACACCGGCGTACTTGAGCCAGTTGAGATTCAGCCCCGCGCCGGCGATCTTGATGCCTTTGAGGTCGGAGACCTTGTTCCACTCGAATGACGTGCCGAGGTTGTAGCCGCCATCGGCGATGCGCGCGAGCAGCTTCTGATTGTATTTCTTCTCGAACACCTCGGTGAGGAACGGCTCGGCCTTGTAAACGTCCTGCGCAACACCGAGGCTCACGGTCGGGTCCATGGTGCCGAACGGCAGCATCACCTGGAACGCATGCAGCGGCAGCTTGGACGCTTCGAAGCAGAAGCAGAAGCCGCCGATGTCGACGATGCCGTTCTGCACGCCTTCGAGCGTCTCGGTCACCTTGACGATCGAGCCGCTGTAGCCCTCGACCCATTCGACCTTGTGCTTGGTCTTGGCTTCGACCTGCTTCTTGAACTCGGGTTGAAAGAAGTCCTTCATCAGGCCGGCATACACCACGCCCGGCGGATGGCCGGTCGCGATGCGCAGCTTGATGGTCTCCGCCTGCGCCGGCAGCGCCAACGCGAGCGTGACTGCGGCTGCAGTCAATACGGGCGCAATACGGGATGGTTTCATTCGAGCCTCCTTTGGGTAGCGTAACGACGTTCTTGTGTAGGTAGAAACGCACTGTTATTCCAACCTGTATGCCTGCCGGTGTCAATAGCGCACTTTTTGCACGACAGCCATGCGCTCCCGTTATACCGCGAGGCACGTGGAACCGGTGCGGCTGCGCCGCGCAAGCGGATGCCACAGGTCGATACAGGAAACGCTTGTCGGGGGAATCATCGTCGCTCGCGAAGCAAGCTTGCGACTGCGGCGCGCGTTGCTGTCTTTCCCGGGACCGGACAGCGATCAGGCGCCGGACGGCGCACCCGCTTCGGTTCCGGAATCTCTGTCCACATAATGAGTTGCGTGCCCCGCGCAATCGCCAACCGGGTTAGAATCGCCCTCTGCGATACCGGCCTCCGTATCATGGACTTCAAGCTTACCCCCGAGCAGGAGCAGTTCCGCGACGCGGTGCGCGGCTTCGCCGAACGCCACCTGCGGGCTGGCGCACTGGCGCGCGCCCACGACCCCGAGCATCCGTGGGACGTGGCACGACTCATGGCCGAGCAGGGCCTGCTCGGCATCACGATACCCGAGAAGGACGGCGGCCAGGGCGGCACGCTGATGGACGCCGTGATCGCGATCGAAACCGTCGCGCAGGTCTGCCCGAGAAGCGCGGACGTGGTGCAGGCCGGCAACTTCGGCGCGATCCGCGTGCTCGCCGAGTACGGCACGGAAGACCAGAAGCGGCGCTACCTCAAGCGCCTGCTGTCGGGCGAGGGCGTCATCTGCGTCGGCATGACTGAGCCGGAAGCGGGATCCGCGGTGACCGACTTGAGAACCGAGGCGAAGCCCGACGGCAACGGCTACCGCGTGAGCGGCGAGAAGGTGTTCACCACCCACGCACAATACTCGGACGTGATGCTCACCTACGTGCGCTTCGGCCCGGGGGTGGGCGGCATCGGCTCGGTGCTGATCGAGCGCGGGGCGGAGGGCGTCAAGCAGGGCAAGCCCTCGCGCTTCCTGAACGGCGAGGAGTGGGTGACAACGTATCTCGACAACGTCTACGTCCCGCCCGAGAACGTCGTGCTCAAGGAAGGCGGCTTCAAGAAGCAGATCGCCGGCTTCAACGTCGAGCGCCTCGGCAACACCGCGCGCTCGCTCGCGCTCGGGCGCTACTGCTACGAGGCCGCGCGCGAGTGGGCGCTCGCGCGCAAGCAGTTCGGGCGCCTGCTGTGCGAGTTCCAGGGCCTGCAGTGGAAGTTCGCGGAAATGAAGATCAAGCTCGACGCCGGGCAGCTCCTGCTCTATCGCGCCGCGGTCAACGCCGATACCGGCATGCCCTCGGCCGAGGAGACCGCCATCGCGAAGGCGTTCTGCAACCAGGCGGGCTTCGAGGTCGCCTCGGAAGCAATGCAGGTGATGGGGGGCATGGGCTACACCGAGGAGACGCTGGTCGAATGGTGCTTCCGCAAGTGCCGCGGCTGGATGATCGCCGGGGGCTCGCTCGAGGTGCTGAAGAACCGCATCGCCGAATCCGTCTTCGAGCGGACGTTTTCACAGCGTCCGCCGAAAGCCGGTGACAAGTGACGGGTGACGCGTGACGGGTGAGAGCCGCAGCCTCGCGCAGGCAGTGTTCGCGCCGCGCGCGATCGCGCTGATCGGCGCATCGGGCGACGAGCGCAAGAACACCTCGCGGCCACAGCGCTTTCTGCGCAAGCACGGCTACGCCGGACGCATCGTGCCGGTCAACCCGGGGCGCGACGAGATCTTCGGCGAGAAGGCCTACCCCGACATTGCCTCGGTGCCCGATGCCGTCGACCACGCCTTCATCATGGTCCCGGCGGACGCGGTGCCGGCCGCGCTCGAGCAATGCGTGGCGAAGCAGGTGCCGGTGGTCACGGTTTACAGTGACGGATTCGCGGAAACCGGCGCCGAAGGCCGGGAGAAGCAGGCCCGTCTCACCGCGATCGTGCGCGGCAGCCGCACGCGGCTCGTCGGCCCCAACTGCATCGGCCTGATGAGCACGCAGACCCATCTCGCGCTGACGGTCAACGCGGTGCTGGAGAAGCTCGCCATCACGCCCGGCGGGCTCGCCATCATTTCACAGAGCGGCAGCATGATGGGCGGGCTCATGTCGCGCGGGCTCGGCCGCGGCGTCGGCTTCTCCAAGCTGATTTCGGTCGGCAACGAGGCCGACCTGGGCGTGGGCGAGTTGACCGACCTGCTGGTCGACGATCCGCACACCGACGCGTTCCTGCTGTTCATGGAAACCATCCGCGATGGCGAGCACCTCGCGCGCGCGGCGCGCCGCGCCTTCGAGACCGGCAAACCGGTCGTGGTGTACAAGCTGGGCCGCTCCGAAGCCGGCCAGGATCTCGCCGCATCGCACACCGGCGCGATGGCGGGCACGGACGAGGCGGCGGACGCCTTCTTCCGCGCCCACGGCATGCTGCGCGTCGACAACCTGGAAACGCTGTTCGAGCTGCCGGCGCTGGTCAAGGGCCGGCGGCCCAGCCCGCGGCACCGCGTGGCCACCATGACGACCACCGGCGGCGGCGCGGCAAGCGTCGTCGATCGCATCGGCACCTACGGCATCGATATCGTCGCGCCGGCCGATGCGGTCATCGCGCAGCTCGCGCAGCAGGGCATCAGGATCGGCCGCTCGCGCATCACCGATCTCACGCTCGCCGGCGCCAAGAAGGAGATCTACGGCGGCGTGCTGAACGCGCTGCTCGCCTCGGACCACTGCGAGCTGGTGCTGGCGGTAGTCGGCAGCTCCGCGCAGTTCCAGCCGCAGATTGCGATCGAGCCGATCATCGAGGCCGATGCGCGCGGCAAGGCGCTCGCCGTATTCCTGGCGCCGCATGCCGAGGCGTCGCTGAAACTGCTCGCCAACGCCGGGGTAGCGGGGTTTCGCACCCCCGAATCGTGCGCCGACGCGATTCGCGCCTGGCGCGACTGGGTGCCGCCGGTTGCGTTTCCCGCGCCCGACGCGCGGCAGATCGATGCCGCCCGGAAGCGCCTCGCGGCGGCGCCACAAATGCAACTGAACGAGCAGGAGGCCTGCGCCGTGTTTGGCGCGCTCGGCGTCACGCAAGCGCAGTCCGAGGTCATCAGCGGGCCGGATCAGGCGACAAGCGTCGCGTTTCCCGTGGTGGCGAAAATCCTCTCGCCCGACGTCGCGCACAAGACCGATGCCGGTGGTGTCGCGCTCAATATCCCCGACGCCGCTGCGCTAAGGCACGCGGCACAGGATATCCTGACCCAGGTGCGTGCGAGGCATCCAGACGCGCGCGTGAACGGCATCCTGGTGCAGCGCATGGAAAAAGGGCTCGCCGAGGTGATCGTCGGCTACAAGCACGACCCCCAGGTCGGACCGGTGGTGGTGCTCGGCGTCGGCGGCACGCTCGCCGAGATCTACCGGGATTTCGCGCTGCGCCTCGCGCCGGTCACCGTCGAGGAAGCGGCCAATATGATCGACGCGGTGAAGGGCCTGGCGCTGATCCGCGGCTACCGCGGCCTGCCGCGGGGCGACTGCGCCGCCCTGGCGCAAGCCGTGAGCGCCTTCTCGCAGCTCGCCGCGCTCGAGAACGTCACCGAAGCGGAGGTAAACCCGCTGCTGGTGCGCGCGGAAGGCGAAGGCGTGGTCGCCGTGGACGGCCTGATCGTGCGCCGCGCCTGATCGACCTCCTGTTGGCGCCGTTTTCCGTATAATCGGGCGTTCAAACCCCGGAGGACGTGATGGCACAGAGCTTGAGCAAGAAACTCGACGCGGGCGAGACTTTTCCGGAGCTCGCCCTCAACCTGATCGACGGCAAGGCGATCAAGGTACCAGGCGGCATGCAGGGCAAGTGGAGCGTCGTGCTGCTCTACCGCGGTGACTGGTGACGGTTCTGCCGTCAGCAGTTGGCTGACTACCAGAGCAAGCTCGGCGAGCTCGCGACGCTCGACATCGCGCTCGTCGCCGCATCGATCGACCCGAAGGAAACCGCGCAGAAGACCGCTACCGAGCTGGGCCTAAAGTTTCCGGTCGCCTACGGCCTCGATTGTCAGGCAACGAGCAGCGCGACTGGCGCGTTTTTCGAGCCCGAAAAGAAGTTTCTGCACGCGACCGGGTTCCTGCTCAAGCCCGACGGCAAGATCCAGGTCGCCGCGTATTCGACCGGGCCGCTGGGACGGCTCACGCCCGCGGATGTCGTGCAGCTGGTCAAGCTCCTCAAAAGCAAGTAACCGCCCAGGCAACCCGCGGGGGACACTCATGCTGCTGCAGAAAATCGCCGATTATGCGGTACGTGAACAGACTTCCCGGCTGCCCAGGGAAGTGATCCATCACGCCAAGCGGGCGGTGATCGACTGGTACGCGTCGCTGCTGCCGGGCAGCCGGGTTGCGCCGGCGACGCTGCTCGAGCAGGCGTTCGCCGAGGACCTGGACCGCGGCCGCGCCCGGCTCGCTTCCGGACGACGGGCGACGCTGCGCGCCGCGGCGCTCATCAACGGCGCCGCGTCCCACTCGGTGGAGTTCGATGACATCTACCGTGACGCGGGCTATCACCCGGGCAGCCCGGTGATCTCGGCGGCACTCGCGGCGGCGCAGGCAACGGGCGCGTCAGGCGAAACCTTTCTGCGCGCGGTGATCGTCGGTTACGAGACGTCCACGCGGCTGGGCGAGGCAATCATGCCTTCCCATTACAAGTACTGGCACACGACCGGCACGGTCGGCAGCTTCGGCGCAGCCGCCGCGGTCGCCACCGTTCTCGGCGCGACACGCGACGAGTTCATGCACGCGCTCGCCACGGTCGGCACCTTCGCTTCGGGGCTGCAGCAGGCGTTCCGCTCGCAGGCCATGAGCAAGCCGCTGCACGGGGGACACGCGGCCGACGTCGGCGCGATGGCCGCGATGGCCGCGGCGAAAGGCGTGACCGGCGCGCTCGACATCATCGAGGGCGAAGTCGGCTTCGGCGCCGCGATGAGCGTCGACCCCGACTGGAGCAAGGTGACGCGCGGCCTCGGCACCGACTATCACATCGTGCACGTCACCTTCAAGAATCACGGCTGCTGCGGACACACCTTCCCGTCGATCGACGGCGTGCTGCACCTGATGCACGAGCACGGCCTCAGGCCCGAGGACATCAAGAAGATCCGTCTCTGCACCTACAAGGCCGGCCTCGACATCATCGACAACGCCAGCCCCGAGGGCGAGTACCAGGCGAAATTCAGCCTGCAGTACACGGTGGCGCACGCGGTGATCCACGGCAGCGTGCGGCTGAACGCGTTCCTGCCGGACCGTCTCGCCGATGCCCGTGTCCGCGCGACGATGAAGAAAATCGAGTGCGCCGCCGATGCCGAGCTTTCCAGGGGTTACCCGACGCAGCGCGCCGCCCGGGTCGAGATCGAGACCACCGACGGACGCACGCTCGCCCACCTCCAGCCGACGCGCAAGGGCGACCCGGAAATGCCGCTGACCGACGAGGAGTTGAACGACAAGTACCTGGAGCTTGCCGCACCGGTGCTGGGCGAGGCGGCGGCCCGTTCGCTGCTCGAGCAGTTGTGGGCGCTCGAGACGCTGAAGAACTGCGAATTCGAGTACGGCGGCCGCACTGCGGCGCGCGCGGCGGGCTAGGAATTCGTGAAGAGTCGCGCGCAGGGCTCGCACACACCGGCGCGGCGTGCGCGACACAGGCGTAATCCCGGAATGGTATGAGCATGGCCACCAGCAGACTGCCGCTCGGCGAATTCACGGTCCTCGACCTCACCCGCGCCCGCTCAGGGCCGACGTGCGTGCGCCAGCTCGCCGACTGGGGCGCGAACGTCATCAAGATCGAATCTCCCGGCGAGAAGGACGGCTACAGCGGCCCCTTCGACAAGCGCCACAGCTCGGATTTCCAGAACCTGCACCGCAACAAGCGCAGCCTCGCGCTCGACCTGAAGGCGCCCGAGGGTCTCGCCGCCTTCAAGCGCATGGCGGCAAAGGCCGACGTCATCGTCGAGAACTACCGTCCCGGCGTGAAGCACCGCCTCGGCATCGACTACGAGAGCCTGCGCAAACTCAACCCGCGTCTCGTCTACGCGAGCATTTCCGGCTTCGGGCAGGAAGGCCCGTACAAAGACCGCCCGGGACTCGACCAGGTGGTGCAGGGCATGGGCGGGATCATGTCGATCACCGGGCTGCCGGGGCAGGGCCCGGTGCGCGCCGGCATTGCCATCTCGGATTCGAGCGCGGGCCTCTACTGCGCCTTCGGCATCGTGCTCGCCCTGCTCGAGCGCGAGCGCTCCGGCGAAGGGCAGTGGGTCCAGACCTCGCTGCTGCAGGCGCTCATCGCGATGCTGGATTTCCAGGCCGCGCGCTGGCTGGTAAGCCACGAAGTGCCGCCGCAGGCCGGCAACGACCACCCGACGGCGATTCCAACCGGCGTGTTCAAGACCGCCGACGGCTACATCAACATCGCCGCTTCGGGCGCACTGTTCCAGCGCCTGTGCCGCGCCATCGACGCGCCGGAGCTCGCCGGACACCCGGATTACGCCAGCTCCCAGCTGCGCTCGCAGCACCGCCAAGCCTTGCATGCGGCGATCGGGGAGCGCATCGCGCAGCGCCCGGCGGCGGAATGGATCGATATTCTCAACCAGGCCGGCGTGCCGTGCGGCCCGATCTACACGATCGACCAGATGTTCGCCGACCCGCAGGTGAAGACCCTGAACATGCCGCAGCCGGTCGACCACCCGATCCTGGGACACATGGAAATCGTCGGCCAGGGCGTGAAGCTCTGCCGCACGCCGGCCGAAGTGCGCGCCGCCGCTCCGGAAAAAGGGCAGCACACGCGCGAAATTCTGGCCGAATTCGGCTATGACGCGGCAGAGATCGATGATCTGCAACGCCGCGGCATCGTGTAGCACGCCGCATCTGTCGGTGTACGCGAGCCA
This sequence comes from Burkholderiales bacterium, assembly GCA_041629335.1. Classification (GTDB taxonomy): domain Bacteria; phylum Pseudomonadota; class Gammaproteobacteria; order Burkholderiales; family SG8-41; genus JBFKNN01. Next base: position 24,617 of record JBFKNN010000011.1, read on the forward strand.
ATGACCCGGCCGCTGCTGAGACCGGTTTCCGGCAGCGGCGGGAAAGGGCCGGCGTGCTTTGTGGTTGAAAACGGCGGTGCGCGTTTCATGCTCGATCTCGGCTACGGCCCGCAGCCGGGCCGCTGGCCCGATGTGAGCCAGGTAGGCCGGGTCGATGCGCTGCTCCTCACGCACGGGCACCGCGACCATGCCGGCGGCCTGAAGCTGCGCGCCGAGATCGGCGATCCGCCGGTCTACGCAACCGACATCGTGCGCCGACTGCTGCCGCGGGACATCACGGTGCACAGCCTGCCGCTTGCCGGTTCGGTCGACGTGTGCGGCGTGAGCGTCACGACCGGCCGCAGCGGCCACGCGCCGGGCGGCGTATGGCTGCATCTCGGGATCGGCAACGGACTGCTTTACATGGGCGACCACTCGCTCGAGTCGGGCGTCTACGCCACCGATACGCCCCCGGGCGCAACAACACTCGTTCTCGACGCCTCTTACGGCGACTACGACACGCCGCTCTCCGAGCAGACGCGCGCCTTCGATGCCCTGTTCGACGGGGGACCGGTGCTGCTCCCGGTGCCGGAAGGGGGCCGTGGCCCGGAGATCGCGCTGCACCTCGCTCGCAACGGCCGTCCGCTGCCGCATATCGACGATGCGATGCGCACGGCGCTGATACGCCTCGCCGCCGCCGACCGTGCCTGCCTGCGCGCCGGCATTGCCGAAGAGCTGGCACGGCTCGCCGCGGACGCCCCGCGGATCGAAGGCCGGCGCGGCGTGATGCTCGCCAGCCGCGCCGACGCCACCGGCGGAGAGGCCGCGCGGCTCGCCGAGCTGTGGGAAATCGAGCCGGAGCCCGCCATCGTCTTCACCGGCTACATTCCGCCCGGCACGCCCGCCGCGCGGCTCACCCAACGGGGCCGGGCGCGTCACCTGCGCTGGAACGTGCATCCGCGGCTGACCGAGAACATCGCGCTCGCGCGCGCGGTCGGCGCGCAAACGGTAGTTCCGGCGTTCGGCGATGCCAAACACCTGCTCCTTTGGCAGCAGGCGTTTGCGCCGGCACGGGTGGCGATCGCGGAGCCGGTCCCGCTGTGACGGCAGTACGGCCGCACCCGGAGTTGTTCGCCGCGCCCTTCTGCTTCCTGCGCCACGGCGAGACCGAAACCAACCGCCTCGGGCTCACTGCCGGCGCAACCGACGTCGCCCTCAATGAAACCGGCTGGCAGCAAGCGCGCGCCGCCGCCAGTATCCTCAAGGACCGCGACATCGATGCCATTTTCTGCAGCCCGCTCAAGCGTGCCCGTGACACCGCGGATTGCGTGGCTGCCGCGCTCGGACTTCCGGCGACTGTGATCGCCGAGCTCGCCGAGCGCAACTGGGGTGCGCTCGAGGGCAAGCCCCGAGCCCTGCGGGTACGCAACGCCGAGCCGCCCGGAGGCGAAGGTCCTGATGCGTTCGCGCAGCGCACGCTCGCGGGGCTCGCAAAGATTCCCGTGTCACGCCTGCCGCTGGTGGTCGCGCACTCGGGCACGTTCCGCGTCGTGTGCCGGGCGCTCGGCATCGCAGCCGCAGAGACGCCGGTCGATAATGCGCGCCCGGTGCGCTTCGAGCCCGCGGCGACGCCCGGCGCCGCGTGGCAATGCGTGCAGCTCGATCCGCTTCCGCCACCCGTCTCCGATATAATCCGCTGACGGCCACAGCCTGCAATGTGGCCACGCGACCGTCGACAGCCCCGCTGCTTCCCCGGCCCGTTACCGGCACTGCCGCCCGACTCATTTCACGATGGAGATCTGATGAAAGACCTGATCCGCTTCGCCGGCGTGGCGCTCGCCGCATTGGCAACGTCGGCCCCGGCTCCCGCGCAGGAATTCCCGGCGCGGCCGATCCGCATGGTCGTGCCTTACGCACCCGGCGGCAACGTCGATATTTCCGCGCGCACGGTCGGCCCCGTGCTGATCGAGCTGCTGGGTCAGCAAATCGTCGTCGACAACCGGCCGGGCGGCGGCGGCAACGTCGGCGCAGCGCTGGTCGCGAAGGCGCCGGCTGACGGCTACACGCTGCTCGTCGGCTCGAGCGGCCCGCTGTCGATCAACCCGGTCGTGTACAAGGAAATGCCGTACGACTCGGTCAAGGATTTTGCGCCGGTCTCCCGCGTGCAGAGCGTCCCGCTGGTGGTCCTCGTCACGCAGAAGTTCGACGTCAACTCCGTGAAGGAGCTCACTGAGCGCGCAAGGGCGCAGCCCGGCCGGATCACCGTCGCCTCGGCCGGGACCGGCACGACCAACCATTTCGCGATCGAGTTGTTCGGCTCGATGGCCGGCATCCAGATGCTGCACGTGCCCTACAAGGGCAGCGGACCGGCGCTGACCGAGCTGCTCGGCGGCCAGGTGAGCGTGATGTTCGACCAGCTCTCCTCGTCGATGGGCTTCATCCGGGAAGGCCGCATCAAGGTGATCGCCGTGACCACGGCAAAACGCATTGATGCTCTGCCCAATGTCCCCACGCTCGCCGAGTCGGGCGTGCCCGGCTACGAGGCCAGCACCTTCCTGGGCATCCTCGCGCCCGCGCAGACGCCGCGCAACGTAATCACGAAGCTCAATGCGGCGATACGGAAGACCATGGAGACGCCTGCGGTGCAGGAACGTTTCCGCAACCTCGGCGCCGATCCGGGCGCCAGCTCGCCTGAGCAGTTCGCCAAGATCATCAAGGACGAGCTCGACAAATGGCGCCGGGTGGCCAAGGCCGCAAACTTGCAGTTCAACTGACGAGGACCCCGTCGTGAAACTGACGACCCGGCTGCGCGCGCTGCTCAACGATAACCGCTGCATCGTCGCGCCTGGCGTCGCCGATGCGCTTGCCGCGCGCCTCGTCGCCCGCGAAGGCTTCGAGGCGGTGTACATGACCGGCTTCGGCACCAGCCTGACCCGTCTCGGCATGCCCGACGTGGGGCTGCTGACCGCAACCGAGATGGTCGACAACGCCGGCCGCATTGCGGACGCGTCAGGCCTGCCGACCGTGGCCGACGCCGACACCGGCTACGGCAACCCGATCAACACCCGGCGCACCATCCGCGACTACGAGAAAGCCGGCGTCGCCGGCGTGCACCTGGAGGACCAGGCGTGGCCCAAGCGCTGCGGTCACCTGGCGGGAAAACGTGTCATCCCCACCGCGGAGATGGTCGCGAAGATCAAGGCTGCGTGCGATGCGCGCAATGACCCGGACTTCGTCATCATCACGCGCACCGATGCGATCGCGGTTGAAGGCATCGAGGCGGCGCTCGAGCGCGGCGAACGCTACCGCGAGGCGGGCGCCGACATGCTGTTCATCGAGGCGCCGGTCGGCCGCCGCGAGGTCGAGCGCGTGGCGAGCCACTTCAAGGGCGTGCCGCTGCTCTACAACATGGCGGCGAGCGGTAAGACACCGGATCTGCCCGCCGACGAGCTGGGACGGCTCGGCTTCCGCCTCGCGATCTATCCCAACTGGGTGATCCTCGCCGCAATCCCGGCGATGCAGAACCTGCTGCGGGAGCTCAAGCGCACCGGCTCGATCGCGCACCTGCGCGACAAGGTGGCGACCTTCAAGCAGTTCACCGACATCGCCGGGCTGCCCGAGGTCCAGGAGCTCGAGGCGCGCTACGGCGTGCCCGAGGACCAGCGCGCAAGTCTTTGAGCGCACGCGCGCGAGGGAAAGTCGTTCACATCATGAACCGCCAAGATGCCAAGGCCGCCAAGGAAAGCCACCACAATCAAATACCATAACCCGGCATATTGACCATTAGCCTTTGAACTCGGGAAGCCGTAGGGAGGACGCGCGGCACGCCCAATCAACGCACCATATTCGACGACACGCGATGAATCGCGAGGCGTCTCGACCGGTTAGCGATTGGCTCTAGATATCAATAGCCTTTCTTGGCGGCCTTGGCGTCTTGGCGGTTGATAGTTTTTCACGAACTTTAGGAAAGAAAAAGACGCGGCATGGCCAATCCTCGCACCATCTTCGACAAGATCTGGGAGCGCCACGTCATCGTGCAGCGCGACGGCGGCGAGGCGCTGCTGCACGTCGACCGCAACTTCGTGCACGAGGGGTCGATGTTCGCGTTCGGCGCGCTCGCCCAGGAAGGCCGCAAGGTGCGCAAGCCGCGGCAGACCTTCGCGGTCGCCGACCACTACGTGCCCACGCTCGGCCGCGAACAGGGCATCGGCGGCGTCGCGGACCCCGAAGTGCGCAACATGATCGAGCTGCTCGCGGAGAACGCCCGCGCCAATGGCGTCGCGCACTTCGGCATCGACGATCCGCGCCAGGGCATCGTCCACGTGGTCGGCCCGGAGCTCGGCATCACCCAGCCCGGGCTCGTCGTCACCTGCGGCGACTCGCACACCTCCACGCACGGCGCGCTCGGGGCGCTCGCCTTCGGCATCGGCGCCTCGCAGTTGAAGCAGATTCTCGCCACCCAGTGCCTGTGGCAGAAGAAGCCGAAGACGCTGCGCATCATCGTCGACGGCACGCTCGGACCCGGGCTCAGTGCAAAAGACGTGATCCTCGCCATCATTGCGAAGATCGGCACGGCCGGCGCCACCGGCTACGCGATCGAGTACGCCGGCGCCGCGATACGCGGGCTCAGTATCGAAGGCCGCATGACCGTCTGCAACATGTCGATCGAGGCCGGTGCGCGCGCCGGCATGGTCGCGCCCGACGACAGTACCATTGCCTACCTCGAGGGGCGCGAGTTCTCTCCCAAGGGCGCACACTGGGAGCAGGCGCTGGCGCTGTGGCGCGCGTTGCCGAGCGACGATGGCGCCGCCTTCGACCGCGAAGTCACGCTCGACGCAAATGCTTTGACGCCCATGGTGACCTGGGGCACCAGCCCCGAGGAAGGCGCGCCGGTCACCGGCACCGTGCCCGACCCCGCGGGCGACGCGTCCGCGGACAAGCGCGCGCGGCTCACGCAGGTGCTGCGCTACATGGATCTCGCGCCCGGAACGCCGCTCGAGGGTGTGAAGATCGACCGCGCCTTCATCGGCACCTGCACCAACGGGCGCATCGAAGACTTGCGCGCGGCCGCCGCGGTGTTGAAAGGCCGCAAGGCCTCCGTTCCTTCATGGGTCTCACCGGGCTCGAGTGCGGTGAAGCGGCAGGCGGAGGCCGAAGGGCTCGACCGCGTATTCCGCGAAGCGGGGTTCGAGTGGCGGGCGTCGGGCTGCTCGAGCTGCGCGGCAATGAACGGCGACATCGTGCCGGCAGGCATGCGCTGCGCGTCGACCTCCAACCGCAATTTTGAAGGGCGCCAGGGCAAGGGCGCACGCACGCACCTGATGAGCCCGGCGATGGTCGCCGCCGCGGCGGTGACGGGGCGCATCACCGACGTCCGCAAACTGCTCACTGGGTGAACCGTGACCCGGCAACCCCTGCCAACGCCTTAGTCGATTCACGGATCATGGATCACTTCGTACTCGCCCAACCGAATAGTCGATCGACTGAGTCATGAAACCATTCACCAAGGTTACCGCCGTTGCCGCGCCGATCGACCTGACGAATGTCGACACCGACAAGATCGTGCCGGCGCGCTTCCTGCGCAAGGCGCGCGGCGCGGACTACGGGAAGTACCTGTTCCACGACATCCGCTACCGCGCCGACGGGTCCGAAAGCCCGGAGTTCATCCTCAACCAGGCGCCGTACCGCAATGCGCAGATTCTGGTCGCCGGCGACAACTTCGGCTGCGGCTCCTCGCGCGAATCCGCGGTATGGGTGCTGATGGACTACGGCATCCGCTCGGTGATCGCGCCGTCGTTCGGCGACATCCACTACGGCAACGCGCTGCAGAATGGACTCCTCCCGGTGCGCCTCGCCGATGAGATCACGCGCACGCTGCGCGACGAGCTGCGCGAGAAGCCCGGCGCGCCGATCACAGTCGACCTCGAGTCGCAGACGGTGACCGGGCCCGACGGATCGAGCTACCGCTTCGAGATCGACGCCAACCACAGGGAAAAGCTGCTGAAGGGCCTCGACGACGTCGCGCTCGTGCTGGAGCACATCGAGGCGATCGAGGACTTCGAAAAGCGCTACCACGGCGATGCGCCGTGGCTCGCCTGACCGCGCACCGGCACGCGACGCACCCCGCGTTCGGCCCACCGAAACCACCTCACCGAACAACGCTTGCGCGCAGCCACTGTGCACCGCCCGGAGCGCCCGCCGGTCGAGCGGGTCGGTGCCGTCGATTCCAGATCCGGAGAAAAGCGTTGTTCAAAGTGCCATTTCGCGTATTAACAAGTGCTTATCCTTTGATTTGAATCAACGCTCCGCCCGCGCGGCCACGTTATAAAAGGCCCTGGATCAGGAGCGGATTGACTCGCGATGGCCGTTTCGCGCAGGCAGTTTCTACGGGGTGATTTCGCGGCGCGCGGCACGCCGCTTCGCCCGCCATGGGCGTTGTCTGAAGATGCTTTCGTCGACCGCTGCACGCGCTGCGACGCGTGCGCCGACGCCTGCCCCGGCGGCATCATCGTCCGCGGCCAGGGCGGCTTTCCCGCGGTCGATTTCACGCGCGGGGCGTGCACATTTTGCGGGGACTGCGCGGCGGCATGCCGTGAAGGCGCGCTCGCGCGCGGCGGTCCGCCGTGGACAGTCAAGGCCGCCATCGGCGCGGGCTGCGTCGCCCTGCGGCAGGTGGTGTGCCAATCCTGCGGCGACGCCTGCGAGGCCGGCGCGATCGGCTTCCGCCCGCGTGCGGGGGCCGTCCCGGTGCCTCAGCTCGATCCCATTGCGTGCAGCGGCTGCGGCGCGTGCCAGGCCGCGTGCCCAGTCGGGGCCATCGCCATGCGGCACACGGAAACCGCTGCTGTTGCGGCATAGAGGAGTCATTCAGTGAACATCTCCAGCGTCATCCTGCGCGCGCGGCCCGACATGCTCGCCAGCGTGCGCAGCGGGCTTGCGGCGATGCCGGGCGTGGAAATCCACGCTGACGGCAACGACGGCCGCCTGGTGCTCACCATCGAGGATACCGAGGGCAGCGCACCGGCGGATGTTTTCCTGAGGCTGCACGCGCTCGACGGCGTGCTCTCGGCCTCGCTGGTCTACCAATATTGCGACGATCACCTTCCACAGGAGCCGGACCAATGACACTCAACAGACGCGATTTCATCAAGGCGAATGCGGCAGCCGCGGCAGCGGCCGCGGCGGGGATTCCCCTGCCGGCCGGCGCGGCAGCGCTTCAGGACAAGAGCATCCGCTGGGACAAGGGCGCGTGCCGCTATTGCGGCGTGGGCTGCGGCGTGCTGATCGGCGTGAAGGACGGGCGCGTGGTGGCCACCCAGGGCGACCCGGACGCGCCGGTCAACAAGGGGCTCAACTGCATCAAGGGCTACTTCCTTGCCAAGATCCAGTACGCGAAGGACCGGCTCACCCGCCCGCTGCTGCGCATGAAAGACGGCAAGTACGACAAGAACGGCGAGTTCACGCCGGTCAGCTGGAAGCAGGCGTTCGACGTCATGGAGGAAAAGTGCAAGGCCGCGCTGAAGGCGAAGGGCCCGACCTCAGTCGGCATGTTCGCCTCCGGCCAGTGGACGATCTGGGAAGGCGTGGCCGGTGTCAAGTTCATGAAGGCCGGGCTGCGCTCCAACAACATCGACCCGAACGCGCGCCACTGCATGGCGAGCGCGGTCGCGGCATTCATGCGCAGCTTCGGCATCGACGAGCCGATGGGCTGCTACGACGACCTCGAGCAGGCCGACGCGTTCGTGCTGTGGGGCGCGAACATGGCCGAGATGCACCCGATCCTGTGGTCGCGGCTCACCGACCGCCGGCTGACCGCCAAGCACGTCAAGGTCGCGGTGCTCTCCACTTTCACCAACCGCAGCTGCGAGCTCGCCGACCTGGAGCTCATCTTCAAGCCGCAGAGCGACCTCGCGATCCTCAATTACATCTGCAACTACATCATTCAGAGCGGCGCAGTGAACGAGGCGTTCGTCAAGAAGCACGTGAACTTCGCGAAGGGCGTGACCGACATCGGCTACGGGCTGCGCCCCAACCACCCGCTGGAGGTGGCCGCCAACAACAACGGCTACCCGGGCGCCGACGGCAAGCCCAAGGGCAACCCGAACGCCGCAAGCCCGATCGCGTTCGAGGAGTTCAAGCAATACGTGGCCGAGTACACCGCCGACAAGGTATCCGCGCTCTCGGGCGTGCCGAAAGACAAGCTCGAGGCGCTCGCCAAGCTCTACGCCGATCCCAAGACCAAGGTGGTCTCGTACTGGACCATGGGCTTCAACCAGCACACCCGCGGCACGTGGGTGAACAACATGGTCTACAACTGCCACCTGCTGACCGGCAAGATCTCCGAGCCCGGCAACGGCCCGTTCTCGCTCACCGGCCAGCCCTCGGCGTGCGGTACCGCGCGCGAGGTCGGCACCTTCGCGCACCGACTGCCGGCGGACATGGTGGTGATGAACGACAAGCACCGCGAGCTGGCCGAGAAGATCTGGAAGCTCCCGGCGGGGACGATCCCGGACAAGCCGGGCTTCCACGCGGTGCTGCAGGACCGGATGCTCAAGGACGGCGTGCTCAACTTCTACTGGACCTGCTGCACGAACAACATGCAGGCCGGCCCGAACTTGAGCCATGAGCGCTACCCCGGCTTCCGCAACCCCGAGAACTTCGTGGTGGTCTCGGACGCCTATCCCACGGTGACGGCGCTTGCCGCCGACCTGATACTGCCCACCGCCATGTGGGTGGAAAAGGAAGGGGCCTACGGCAACGCCGAGCGGCGCACCCAGTTCTGGCGCCAGCAGGTCAAGGCGCCGGGCGAGTCGAAGTCCGACCTGTGGCAGATCGTCGAGTTCTCCAAGCGCTTCAAGGTCGAGGAGACCTGGGGCGAGGCGCTCGTCGCGAAGATGCCCGAAGTGCGCGGCAAGACGCTCTACGACGTGCTGTTCGCGAACGGCGAAGTCAACAGGTACCGGCTCTCCGAGCTGCAGAAGGGATTCGACAACGACGAGGCGCGCCACTTCGGCTTCTACCTGCAGAAGGGGCTGTTCGAGGAATACGCGAAATTCGGCCGTGGCAAGGCTCACGACCTCGCGGCGTTCGAGGTCTACCACAAGGCGCGCGGCCTGCGCTGGCCGGTGGTCGACGGCAAGGAGACGCTATGGCGGTTCCGCGAGGGCTACGACCCGTACGTGAAGAAAGGCGAAGGCTTCAATTTCTACGGCAAGCCCGATGGCAGGGCGGTCGTCTTCGCGCTGCCGTACCAGCCGGCGGCGGAACAGCCTGACGGCGAGTACGATCTGTGGCTGTGCACCGGCCGAGTGCTCGAGCACTGGCACACCGGCACCATGACACGGCGCGTGCCCGAGCTCTACCGGGCGTTCCCGGACGCGTGGGTGTGGATGAACCCGAAGGATGCCGAGAAGCGCGGCCTGAAGCGCGGCGATACGGTGAACCTCATCACCCGGCGCGGCGAGATGCAAACCAAGGTCGAAACGCGCGGCCGCAACAAGATGCCCGAGGGCCTGGTGTTCGTGCCGTTCTTCGACGAGAGCCGGCTGGTGAACAAGCTCACGCTCGACGCGACCTGCCCGATCTCCAAAGAGACCGACTTCAAGAAATGCGCGGTCAAGATCGTGAAGGCGTGAGGACCGGGGCGTGAACGGCCGGCGCGCGGATGTCGGGGAGCGGGGCGCCGGCGCGAGCGACGATGAAGGACGAAGGCGAAATCAAGGCGGCGGTACGCCGGCAGTTCCTGTTCAGCGCAGCGAAAATCGCATGCGGCGTCGGGCTGCTGGGCCTGGGCGTGGGACTCTTCGCGAAGCAGGCGAAGGCGTTGCCGCCCAACGCGATCCGGCCGCCCGGCGCGCTGCCCGAGGCGGAATTCCTCGGCGCGTGCATCCGCTGCGGGATGTGCGTGCGCGACTGCCCCTACCGGATCCTGAGCCTCGCCGCGACCGGGCAGGATGTCGCCACCGGAACGCCGTACTTCGTCGCCCGCACCGGGCCGTGCGAGATGTGCGAGGACATTCCGTGCGTGAAAGCCTGCCCGACCGATGCGCTCGACCACGGGTTGAAGGACATCGACCAGGCGCGCATGGGGCTCGCGGTGCTGACCGACCACGAAACCTGCCTCAACTACCTGGGGTTGCGCTGCGACGTCTGCTACCGCGTGTGCCCGCTCCTCGACAAGGCCATCACGCTCGAGCCGCAGCACAACACGCGCACCGGCAGGCACAGCCTGTTCATCCCGACCGTCCATTCGGACCAGTGCACCGGGTGCGGCAAGTGCGAGCAGGCGTGCGTGCTGGATGCGGCGGCGATCCGCGTGTTGCCGCGCCAACTCGCGAAGGGCGCCATGGGGAGCCACTACCGCCTCGGCTGGGAAGAGCAGAAGAAAGCCGGCAAGCCGCTCATCGAGGGCATCATTGACCTGCCCGACCGCAGGCCGGAGGGCGCGAAATGAAGCCCGCTGTCGGCATCGACGCGATCCGCGCCAAGGGATGGCTGCGCGCGCACCGGTGGCTCATCCTGCGGCGGGCCTCCCAGCTTCTCGTGCTCGCTTTGTTCCTCGCGGGCCCGTGGCTCGGCTGGTGGATCGTCAAGGGCAATCTGAACTACAGCGTTACCCTCGGCGTGCTGCCGCTGGCGGACCCCTACGTGCTCCTGCAGTCGCTTGCCGCAGGGTCGAGCCCCGAACGCGACGCGCTGATCGGCGCGGCGATCGTCCTGATTGCGTACATCCTGGTGGGCGGCCGCGCCTACTGCTCATGGGTCTGCCCGGTGAACATCGTGACCGACATGGCGCACTGGCTGCGAATCCGCCTCGGCGTGCGCGGCGGCGCGCGGTTGTCGCAAGCCACGCGCTACTGGATGCTCGTAACGACGCTGGCGCTCGCCGCGATCACGGGCACCATCGCGTGGGAGCTCGTGAACCCGGTTTCGACGCTGCACCGGGGGATCATCTTCGGCATCGGCGCCGGCTGGGCCATCATCGTCGCCGTGTTCCTGCTCGACCTGTTCGTGGCGGCACGCGGCTGGTGCGGGCACCTGTGCCCGGTCGGCGCGTTCTACGGCGCGGTGGGCAAGCTGAGCCTGGCACGCGTGTCGGCGGTGCGCCGCACCCAGTGCAACGATTGCGCCGACTGCTACGCAGTATGCCCGGAGCCGCTGGTGATCAGGCCGGCGCTGAAGGGCACGAACCCGGGGGCGAGCCCGGTGATCCTGTCGCCCCATTGCACCAATTGCGGCCGCTGCATCGACGTCTGCTCGAAGGACGTCTTTCGCTTCGGCACCCGTTTCTCCGCCCGCGCCGAGCCGCTGCACGCAGCGCCCCGCGCCGAGGCGCCCGCTATCCGACTGCCTTGACGAAGGAGCTCTCCATGAAACAGATCGTCACGATTCTACCCGTCATACTCGGTCTGCTGCTGTCGCAGCCGGCCTTCGCGCAGCAGGACGCGGCCCGCGTCCAGACGCTGCGCGGCACAGGAGCCGCCGTGACCGACAAGGCGCCGCCGGAGCGGCCCTACGCCGGCCAGTTTCCCGGCAGCCAGAAGCCGCTCGCCCGCACCTACAGCACGCAGCCGCCCCTGATTCCGCATTCGATCGAGGGCATCGACGCGACGACGCTCAAGGAAAACGCCTGCCTCGCCTGCCACGGGCCGGAAAACTACAAAAACGTGAAAGCGCCCAAGCTGTCGGACACCCATTTCACGGACCGCGACGGCAAGATGCACGCCGAGGTGTCGCGCGCGCGCTGGCAGTGCACGACTTGCCACGTGCCGCAGGTCGACGCCAAGCCGCTCGTGGAGAATACTTTCCGCGGCGACCTCGTGAAGAAGAAATAGGGCAGTCGCGGCGGTCAGCGGTCAGCGCCGACTGACAGCCAGGCCGCGACGTCCTGCGCGTTGCGATCCGGCGGAAACACCGGATAGAACACCTTGTCGATCACGCCGTCGCACACGATCAGCGTGAGCCGCCTGATGAGCGTCATGCCGCCGACGTCGAACGTAGGCAGCTTGAGCGCCCGGGCGAACTCCAGCCGCCCGTCAGAGAGCAGCTCGAACGGCAGGTGCAGCCGGTCCGCGGCCTCGCGCTGATACGCGGTCTCCTGGGTCGAGAGCCCGAACAGGTGCTCGACCCCCAGCGCCCGCAACTGCCGGTAATGGTCCCGGAACGCGCACGACTGCGGCGTGCAGCCGCGCGCGCCGGGAATCTGGTTCCAGCCGGTCGGGACCGCCTGATCCGGCCGCCCGGTGCGGGGATAGACGTAGACGACACTGCGCCCGGGCAACTGCGAGAGATCGACGACGCGCCCGCCAGTCGAGGCAAGCCGCACCGCCGGCAGCTGCATGCCCGCCAGGTGCGCGCACGCCCCGTCGTCCTCAGGCACGGGCAGATCGTTCGGCAGCTGGTATAGATTGTCGGATCGTGTCACTGGCGGTTGGCAGTTGGCGGTTGGCAGTTGGCAGTTGGCAGTTGGCAGTTGGCGGTTGGCGGTTGGCGGTTGGCGCCAGGTTCGACCGGCTCCCGGAAAGCCAGGTCACTGCTTGCTGCCAACCGCTAACCGCTTAGCAGCACGTTAACCAGAATCTGCTCGTAGATCTTCGGCAGCGCGCGCACCTGCTCGAGCGTGATGCACTCGTTGACCTTGTGGATGGTGGCGTTGGTCGGACCGAACTCGACCACCTGCGGGCAGATGTCGGCGATGAAGC
>JBFKNN010000012.1:0-36988 GCA_041629335.1 Burkholderiales bacterium
AGCTCGACGCCGAGCGGCGTGAGTCCCTCGGCGAAGCGGACGCCCTCTTCCAGCGCCTTGTGCACTTCCTCGTGGTTGAGCGTGTAAGAGGGGCTGTCGATCAGACGCTTGCGGTAGGCGATCGTGACGCCACCCCAGGACTGCAGCAGCTCCACGACATGCGGCTCGCGTCCTTCGCGCCGCGCGGCGGCGCGCTCGGCGCGCAGCGCGCGCGCATGCGCGAGAAACTCATCGGCGATCGCGCGCTCCTCCTCGTCCCAAGCAATGCGCGCTGCAGCCTCGCCATGCTCGCGCGCAAGGCGCTCGTAACGATCTAGGAATTTCTCCACCTGCAGCGGGTAGTACGCCAACGATTCCGTGGCGGTGTCGATCGCGGTCAGCCCCCCGCCCACCACCACTACCGGCAGCCGCAGCTGCATATTGGCGATCGAATCGGTTTTGGCCGCGCCGGTCAGCTGCAGCGCCATCAGGAAGTCCGATGCCGCGCGCACCCCGCGCGCGAGCCCGTTGGGCATGTCGAGCACGGTCGGCCGCCCGGCGCCGATGGCGAGGGCGATGTGGTCGAAGCCCAGCTCGAAGGCTTCCTCGGCCGTGAGCGTGCCCCCGAAGCGCACGCCGCCAAACATCGCAAACCCGGCCCGCCGCTCGAGCAGCAGCCGGATCACCTTCAGGAAATTCTTGTCCCAACGCACAGTGATGCCGTACTCCGCGACCCCTCCGAAGCCGGCCATCACGCGCTGGTCGAGCGCTTCGTGCAGCTCGTGCACATCGCGGATCGGGCGGAAGGCCCCGCGCGCTCCGTGCGCATCGATACCGGAGAGCTCCGCCGGCAGCGGCTCGATCTTCAGGCCGTCGATGCCCACCACGGCATGTCCGTCGTTCATCAGGTAGTGCGCCAACGAGAAGCCGGCCGGGCCCATGCCGGCGATGAGCACGCGCCGGCCGCTCGGCGGCTTGGGGTACGGCGCACGCAGGTTGAGCGGATTCCAGCGAGTAAGCAGGCTGTAGATCTCGAAGCCCCAGGGCAGCTCGAGCACGTCCTTCAGTGTCCGCGTCTCGGCCTGCGGGATGTCGACCGGTTTCTGCTTCTGGTAGATGCACGACTTCATGCAATCGTTGCAGATGCGGTGCCCCGTGGCGGCCGCGAGCGGATTGTCGACCGCGATAATGGCAAGCGCGCCGATTGCCCAGCCCTGGGTCTTGGCCTTGTGGAACTCGGAAATTTTCTCTTCCAGCGGGCAGCCCGCCAGCGTGATGCCGAACGGGCTCTTCTTGAATGCCGCCGCGCCCCTGCCGGTGGCTCCTTTTTCCTGCAGGCCCTTGGAGCAGGAATCCTTGCCCTGCTCGTGACACCAGATGCAGTAGTTCGCCTCGTCCAGCGCGCCGGTGAGATCGGTGCCCGGATCGGTCAGCTTGAAACCGTCGCGACGGCGCAGCTGCGGCAGGCCGAACGAATGCTGCACATAGCCCGCGCTGCGATCGACCGCGGCCGGAACCAGGTGCTGCTGGTCGAGCTTGTGCGGCGCCTTGAACAGCACGCCCGAGGCGTGCTTCGTGCGGCCCTGCGCCGTATGCGCAGCCCAGGCCGCGTAGCGCAGCGCGCACTCGATCTTGTCCGCATGCGCGTTCTCGTCCTTCTGCCATTCCGTGACATGCTGCGCGAACGCGAGCTCGGTGAACGGCTCGCCGAACCATTGCTCCAGCTTGCCCGCCAGTTGCGCGCCATCGATGCGCTCGGCCTCCTCGCGTTTCACCCGGTGCATCGCCTTGCGCTGCACGAACTGCCGCTTCACGTCGTAGAGCGGCGCCAGCTCGAAGTGGCGCGCGGACAGCGCCTGCGCCTCCTGCTCGATTCCGAACAGCCACGCGAGGAACGAGTCGACGTGGGGCGTCAGCTCGAGCAGCAGCTCCGATTCCTGGTGCGCGGTCAGCGCGTCCGCATGCTTTCGTACCGCCACAAGCCGGGCGTGCAGCGCGCCGTTGGCGCCCGCCAGCCGATGCAGGAACTGCGCGTCCAGCCGCACGAGCCCGTCGCGGGTGTAGAGGTCCGCGAACGATAACCCCGAAGCTGGTACGGGAATGATGTCGGCTGCCACCTGAGGGCTCGATTCAGTGCCACAAAAACGGGCAATTATACCAACTGCGGCAACCGGTTCTTATAGCGTGTCGTTCCATTGTTATGCGCGAAATGGGCGCCGCGCCACAGTGTCTCCGCCGCGCGTGCGCGGGCCTGTGCGATAATTCGCACGATGGCGCACACGCGCAAGATCCTGGTGTGGGCACTGGTGGGCGCGCTCGCCGCGCTGGTGAGTTACGTGGGCATCCGCAGCTACCTCAGCCCGGAGCTGCTGCTCAACTTTGCCAATACGTTCTACTGCTGAGACGGGTGCGCAGAAGTACGGAATGTGTCGCGCCGTTGCTTCCGCGAGGCGCGCAGGGAATGCGTGAACAGCGCCTTGCCGGGCAGTATCTTGCGACGCTGCCCGCCGTGAGTTCGCTTTCAGAGCTGCCGTAGCGAAACGCCGCCGCGCGCGAAGGAGCCGCCTTGCCGGAAATGCTGTGGTTGTTTGCGGGCGCGCTCGGCATCGGCATCCTGATCGGCACCGTCGGGATCGGCGGCATTCTCCTCATACCGGCACTATCCGCCCTGGCCGGCCTCACGCTGCACGAGGCGATGGCCACCGCGCTGTTCACCTTCATCTTCACGGGGGTCGCCGGCACCTTCGCCTTCCAGCGCCGTGGCAGCATCGATTGGGCGGTAACCGTGCCGGTGTGCCTCGCCGCGGCACCCTTTGCGTTTGCCGGCGCGTGGCTCAACTCGCGTGCCACCGCGGCGCTGCTCAGCGCGCTGCTTGCCGCCATCATCATCTTCGCCGGGATCTATGCGCTCGCCAACTGGCGCGGCGCGGATGAGCCTGCGCTAAGCGGCCGGCCGACTGCGCAGCGCGCGCTGCTCGCGGCCGTCGGCGCGATCGTCGGGCTCGGCGCGGGCCTCGCGGGCGTCGGCGGTCCCGTACTGTCGGTGCCGCTCATGGTGCTGGCCGGTTTTCCGGTTCTCGCGACGATCGGCACCGGTCAGGTCATACAGATCGTGGCCGCGGCGGCCGGCACGTTGGGCAATCTGCGTTTCGGCGCGATCGGGATCGAACTCGGGCTCGCGCTTGCCGCCCTCCAAATCGCCGGTGTGCTGGCGGGCGCCCGGCTGGCACATGCGATGAACCCGCTCAGGCTGCGGCGCCTGGTGGCGCTGCTGTGCATCGGCGTCGGCGCCTTCCTGCTCCTGCGGCCGCCCGCCGCGGCGTGATGCCGGATCGGTGGGCCCGATCAGCCGGCCGCGCCGCGCTCCGCCGCGGTGACGGTGTTGGCGATCAGCATGGCAACCGTCATCGGACCGACGCCGCCGGGCACCGGCGTGATGTGTCCGGCGCGCCGGCGCGCGCTCTCGAACTCCACATCTCCGGCGAGCTTGCCGTCGGGCAGGCGGTTGATGCCGACGTCGATCACGGCGGCGCCCGCCTTGATCATCTCGCCGGTGACCAGGCCCGGCCTGCCGGCGGCCACGACCAGGATATCCGCATCACGGGTGAAGCGCCCGAGATCCGGGGTGCGCGAATGGCATACCGTAACGGTCGCGCTGCGAGCGATCAGCAGCAGCGCCTGCGGCTTGCCGACGATGCTGCTGCGTCCCACCACAACGGCGGTCCGCCCCTCGACCGCGATCCCCTCGTGCCCGAGCAGATGCATTACGCCGAGCGGTGTGCATGGCACGAAGCGCGGCCGGTCCTCGACCAGCGCACCGAGGTTGCACCAGTGGAAGCCGTCGACGTCTTTTTCCACGGCCAGCGCCTGCAACGCGCGCGCCGCATCGAGGTGGGGGGGCAGCGGCAACTGCACGATGATGCCGTGGATTCGCGGATCCCGGTTGAGCTCGGTGAGGCAGGCAAAGAGGCTCGCCTCGGAGCAGTCGGCCGGCAGCCGGCGCACGGAAGAGCTCAACCCGACCTCCGCACAGGCAGCGGCCTTGTTCCGCACGTAGACCGCCGATGCCGGATTGTCGCCGACCAGCACCACCACGAGGCCCGGTGTGATGCCCCTCGCCCTGAGCGCGTCGACCCGTTGCTTCCACTCCGCGCGCAGCTTTTGCGCAACGGCCTTGCCGTCAATGATTCTCGCCGTCATTGGGGAACCGGGAAGTTCGATAGGAAAGGGGGCGTCAAGGCGCGCGCGGCGTCTCGCGTGGCGCCGGTGTTGCCCGTCCTGGCTCCAGCACCTGGAAAAAGATCTCGTCCTGCTTGATCATGCCGAGCTCGCTGCGGGCGCGTTCTTCAACTGCATCGAGCCCCTGTTTCAAGTCGCGGATTTCTGCGTCGAGCCCCTGGTTGCGCACCTGCAGCCGTTGATTGACCTCGCGCTGGGTGCGGATCTGCTGGTCGACCTCCCACACCCTCAGCCAGCTTCCCTTGCCCAGCCACAACGGGTGTTGGATCAGCACGATCAGCCCGGCCAGCGCGATGGCGAGCCACTTCATTGCATGAAGAAACAAGCCGGGTGAAGGGCGAAGCGAGAAACGCCGCCCGCGTCCGCCGTCAGGCCCGCAGAGCAGCCGCTCGACGCACGGGCGAGACCGGGTGTTCCTCGGATTTCACCGTTCACCGCAGTTGATAGAATGCGCCGCGCCCGGGGAAGCCCGCGGTCTCGCCGAGGTCCTCCTCGATGCGCAGCAGCTGGTTGTACTTGGCGAGCCGGTCGGAGCGCGACAGCGATCCGGTCTTGATCTGCAGCGCGTTGGTGGCCACCGCGATGTCCGCGATGGTGGTGTCCTCCGTTTCGCCGGAGCGGTGCGACACGACCGCCGTATAGCGTGCGCACTTTGCCATCTCGATTGCGGCAAGCGTCTCGGTGAGGGTGCCGATCTGGTTGACTTTGATCAGGATCGAGTTCGCCACCCCCTGCTCTATCCCCTGCCTGAGATACTTGGTGTTGGTGACGAACAGATCGTCGCCGACGAGCTGCACCTTCCTGCCCAACCGGTCCGTCAGGAGTTTCCAGCCGGCCCAGTCGTTCTCGGCCATGCCGTCCTCGATGCTCACGATCGGGTACTTGCTGACCCAGGCCGCGAGGTAATCCGCAAATTCCGCCGACTTGAGCGTGAGGCCCTCGGCAGCGAGCGTGTATTCGCCATCCTCGAAAAACTCGGAACTGGCACAATCGAGCGCGAGCGCCACGTCTTCGCCCGGACGGTAGCCGGCGGCCTCGATCGCCTCGATGATCACCTTGATCGCGGCCTCGTGCTTTGGCAGCCGCGGCGCGAAGCCGCCTTCATCGCCGACCGCTGTTGCGAGTCCGCGGTCGACGAGCAGCTTCTTCAATGCGTGGAACACCTCGGCGCCGCAGCGCAGCGCTTCCCGGAACGAAGTCATGCCCACCGGCATGATCATGAATTCCTGCATGTCCAGGCTGTTGTCCGCATGCACCCCGCCGTTGATCACGTTCATCATCGGCACCGGCATCGACATCGCGCCGGCTCCCCCCAGGTAGCGGTGCAACGGCAGTCCCGACTCCTCAGCGGCGGCCTTCGCCACCGCCAGCGACACCGCAAGGATGGCATTGGCGCCAAGGCGCGACTTGTTCTCGGTGCCGTCGAGATCGATCAGCGTCTTGTCGACGAAGCTCTGCTCGGTCGCGTCGACCCCGATCACGGCTTCGCAGATCTCGGTATTGATGTGCTCGACCGCCTGCGTCACGCCCTTGCCGCCATAACGGCCCTTGTCCCCGTCGCGCAGCTCGATCGCCTCGCGGCTGCCGGTCGAGGCCCCCGACGGCACCGCGGCACGGCCCAGCACACCGGACTCGAGCAGCACATCAGCCTCGACCGTGGGAAAGCCGCGCGAATCCAGAATCTCCCTTGCTATCACATCAACTATCGCACTCATTGTTGTTCCTGGCTTGTCGGTTTCTTGAACAAACGGGTTGGCGCTATTTGGCGAGATCCTCGGCAAAACCCCGCCGCTTGACCAGCTCATCCACCGCCTTCACCGTTTCCAGCAGCGCGCGCATGTGCTTGAGCGGCCACGCATTGGGCCCGTCGGAGAGCGCCTTCTCGGGATTCGGGTGGGTCTCCATGAAAAGCCCCGAGACACCGGCGGCGACCGCCGCCCGTGCGAGCACCGGCACGAATTCGCGCTGTCCGCCGCTGGAAGTGCCCTGCCCGCCCGGCAGCTGCACCGAGTGCGTGGCGTCGAACACCACGGGGCAACCGGTCTCGCGCATCACCATGAGCGAGCGCATGTCGGAAACGAGGTTGTTGTAGCCGAACATGGCGCCGCGCTCGCACACCATGATGTTGTCCCGCTTGCTCGCCGCGCGCGCCTTGTCGACGACGTTCTTCATGTCCTGGGGCGCGAGAAACTGGCCCTTCTTGATATTGACCGGCTTGCCGGCCGAAGCCACCGCGCAGATGAAATCGGTCTGGCGGCAGAGGAAAGCCGGGGTCTGGAGCACGTCGACCGCCGCCGCTGCCGCGGGGATCTCGTCCGCCTCGTGCACGTCGGTCAGGACCGGCACCTTGAGCTGGGTTCTGACCTCATCCAGAATCTGAAGACCCTTCTCCATCCCCAAGCCACGAAAGGATTTTATTGAGCTTCTGTTTGCCTTGTCGTAAGACGATTTGTAGACGAAAGGCAGCGCCAGCTCGGCGCACAGCTCTTTCAGTTGGCCAGCGGTATCGAACGCGAGCTCGCGCGATTCCACCACGCACGGCCCGGCGATGAGGAACAGCGGCTGGTCGAGTCCGACCTCAAACCCGCAGAGCTTCATGCGAATACCTGAAAAAAGGATGGCGCCTGCTGCTGGGCCCGCGCCCGGCGACGGCGCCCATCACGCGATGTTCTTCAGCCGCCCGGCTTCCGCGTGCTGCTCGGGCTTGGCATTGTCCAGGGCCGCCTGCACGAAGGCTTTGAACAGTGGATGGCCGCTGCGCGGCGTGGACGTGAACTCGGGATGGAACTGACAGCCGACGAACCACGGATGGCCCGCAAGCTCGATCATCTCGCACAGCCCGTCCTTGGCCGACACGCCGCTCGCCCGCAATCCGGCGTCCTTCAGCCGCGGCAGGTAATGGTCGTTCACCTCATAGCGGTGGCGGTGGCGCTCGACGATGCGCTCAGCCTCGTAGACGCGCCGCGCCAGCGTGTGCGCCTCGAGCAGGCATTCCTGGCCGCCGAGCCGCATCGTACCGCCGAGCTCCGACCTTGCGTCGCGGTGCTCGATCCGGCCGTCCCGATCCTGCCACTCGGTGATTAGCGCAATCACCGGGTGCGGCGTCTCGGGATCGAATTCCGTGCTGTGTGCGCCTTCCAGCCCTGCGACATCGCGCGCGTACTCGATCACCGCCAGCTGCATGCCGAGGCAGATGCCGAGGTACGGCACCTGGTTCTCGCGCGCATAGCGGATCGCCTTGATCTTGCCCTCCACGCCCCGCTTGCCGAAGCCACCGGGGACCAGAATCGCGTCCATGTGCGCAAGACATCCGGTACCGTTTTTCTCGATGCTTTCCGAGTCGACGTAATGGATCTTGACCCGGGCGCCGGTGTGTATGCCGGCATGGATCAGCGCCTCGGTGAGCGACTTGTACGACTCGGTCAGGTCGACGTACTTCCCCACCAGCGCGACATTGACCACGCGCTGCGGATGCTCCAGCGCGTAGATCAGCTTGTCCCATGCCGACAGATTGGCGGGCGGCGGCGTGAGCCCCAGCTTGCGGCAGACTATGTCGTCGAGCTTCTGGACGTGCAGCATGGCGGGAATCTTGTAGATGCTGTCCACGTCCACCGCCGAGATCACCGCCTCGACCGGAACGTTGGTGAACAGCGCGATCTTGCGCCGCTCGTCGTCGGGCACGGGGCGATCGGCGCGGCACAGCAGGACGTCGGGCTGGATCCCGATTTCCCGCAGCTCCTTCACCGAGTGCTGGGTGGGCTTTGTCTTGATCTCGCCTGCGGACGGGATGTACGGCAGCAGCGTCAGGTGAATGAAGCAGGCATTCTCGCGCCCCACTTCGATCGCCATCTGGCGGATCGCCTCCAGGAACGGCAGCGATTCGATGTCGCCCACGGTACCGCCGATTTCGACGATCCCGATCTCCGCGTCGCCCGCGCCCCGCCGGATGAAGTGCTTGATCTCGTCGGTGATGTGCGGGATCACCTGCACCGTCCCGCCCAGGTAATCGCCGCGACGCTCCTTCCGGATCACGCTCTCGTAGATCTGGCCAGCGGTGAAATTGTTGCGCTTGCTCATCTTGGCACTGACGAAGCGCTCGTAGTGGCCCAGATCGAGATCGGTCTCGGCGCCGTCCTCGGTGACGAAGACTTCGCCGTGCTGGAACGGGCTCATGGTGCCCGGATCCACGTTGAGGTACGGATCCAGCTTCACCATCGAGATCTTGATGCCGCGCGATTCGAGGATGGCGGCGAGGGAGGCGGCAGCGATACCTTTGCCAAGGGAGGAGACCACACCACCTGTGACAAAGATATATTTGGTCATCGCATAGAGTCGGCCGTTTCGGCATTTTATCCCAAAACCCCGCCGCGTCCAACGAATGTTGCGGGCCGGTCTCTACCACCGTGTCCGGAACGAGCGACAGGCTGTCGATGCCTTCGTCCGTCAGCCACCTGGCGAGATCGGGGTGGTCGGACGGCACTGCCTGCGGACACCGACGTACTCCGCGCCCCGCCGCGTGCCCGGACCGCCAGATCCAGCATGTGCCTGACCGCCGGGCCGTGCTCGTCGGCGGCGTTCACGATCAGGCCGGAATATCGCCGATCCGGAACACCTGTGATATTTTGTCCGGGTTTTCACAGTCGCCAGGTTGGCCGTTTCCGTTCCTCGGGTCATCCATGATCAACAAGCGCACCGCATTTTTTGTGTCGGACCGCACGGGCATTACCGCGGAGATGCTCGGGCACAGCCTGCTCACGCAGTTCGACGGCGTGCGCTTCGAGGAACATACCCTGCCCTTCGTCGACTCCGTCGAGAAAGCGCATGACGTCGTCGGCCAGATCAACGAGCACGCCGCGCGCGAGGGCATTCGGCCGATCGTGATCAGCACCCTGGTCAACACCGAGATCGCCACCGTGGTGAGCGGCGCCAACGCCCTGTTCCTCGACTGCTTCGAGATCTTCATTTCGCCGCTCGAGAGGGAGCTCGGCCTGCCCGCCTCGCATGCCATCGGCCGCACACACAACGTCACGGACTATGTCAACTACCACCACCGCATGGAGTCAGTGAACTACGCGCTGTCCCATGACGACGGCGTGGCCGCGCGCGACCTGTCCGAGTCGGACGTGATTCTCGTCGGCGTGTCACGCTGCGGCAAGACGCCGACGTGCCTCTATCTCGCCATGCAGTACGGCGTGCGGGCGGCGAACTTTCCGATCACGCCGGATGACTTCGCGACCATGGAGCTGCCCCCCCAGATCCGCGATCTGCGCAAGCGCCTCTACGGGCTCACCATCCGTCCGCAACGGCTGCAGCGCATCCGCAACGAGCGCCGCCCGAACAGCAGGTACGCGACGCTCGCGAACTGCGAGTACGAGGTGCGCGAAGCAGAGGCGTTGATGCGCCAGGAAGGCATCCCTTACCTCGACGTCACCACCAAGTCGATCGAGGAGCTGGCCACCACCATCCTGCAGGAAGCGAAGCTGGTCCGGCGCATCTACTGACCCCCGGCTGCCGCCAGCCGCCATAACAAATTCTGTTTATTGCTTATTTTCGCCCGCTGCGGCGCGCTGCCGGACCCGCTCGAACAGGCAGACCGCGACGGCCGCGGCGACGTTGATCGATTCCATTCTTCCCGGCATCGGGATCGCCACTTCGGCGTCAGCCTCCGCCGCAAGCGCCTGCGTCAGGCCGGCACCCTCGTTGCCCACCGCAAAGGCCGTGGCCGGCCGCAGGTCGGTTTCGAACACCGACCGCCGGGCATGCGCGGCCGTCGCAACGACTTGCCCGGCGTAGGTCTCGGCAAACGCCACGAGGTCGGCTCGCTCCACGATATTGAGCAGGAAATGGGCCCCCATCGCGCCGCGCAGCGCGCGCGGCGACCAGGCGTCAGCGCACCCGCGCGAGAGCAGCACGTGTTCCAGGCCCGCTGCCGCCGCTGTGCGCAGTATGCCGCCGAGGTTGCCGGGATCCTGGATGTCCTCTAGCAGCAGGCAACACGCGACGGCGCTCGGCACCACCTTCGGCGCGGGAATCGCCACGACCGCCAGGATGCCGGTCGGTGTGGTCACCGGCGAGAGCTCGCGGAACAGTCCGTCCGCGAGCACGATTGGCTCGAGCTGCGCGGTGCGGGTCAGCAGCGCCCGGATTCCGGGATCCTGCTGTGCGGCGTCGGCTATTGCCAGCGCCCGCGGCGCGCCGACCCGGTCCAGGTAGGCCTCGATCAAGTGCGCGCCGTCGAGCAGCGCACTGTTTTCCGTGCGCCGCTCGCGCGGCGAGTCCTTGAGCTTCGCGAGCGACTTGTACAGCGGATTGCTGCGCGAGCTGACGTGTTTCATTTCGGGCGGAACGGGTGCGAAAGAAGGGCTTCAGCGGGCCGGCCGTCCGACCGTTGGGCGCCCGGCTTGCGCGCAGTCGCGCATGTGCGGAACCCGGCGAACACGTCGCGCCGGTCGGGCGAGTAGAAATTGCGCCAGGTATTGCGCAGCAGCCCGGCCCGGGTGGCATGGCAGCCACCGCGCAGCACCTTGTGACCGTGGAACCACGGCTCGGAATACTCCTGGTACGGGTCGCGCACGAATCCGGGATAGGGACGGAACCAGTCGGCGGTCCACTCCCACACATTGCCGAACATCTGCCGGCAGCCAAATGCACTGTCGCCCGCCGCGAACGCGCTGACGTCGACGCAGCCCGCTGCCACACCGAACAGGTTCGCGCGCGTCGAATCCGCGTCGGAGTTTCCCCACGGATATCGGCGCTTGCCCGATGGCGTGTCCCCGGCGGCAGCCGCCGCGAATTCCCATTCCGCCTCGGTCGGAAGGCGCCGTCCGGCCCAGCGGCAGTAGGCGTCCGCCTCGTACCAGCTCACATGAATCACCGGCGCGTGCAGCGCAAGTGGCAACCATTCATCGTAGGCACGGGCGAGCCACCCGCCGCGCTCCTGTTTCCAGTAGCACGGCGCTTCCGCTCGCGCCCCTTCTCGCCACGCCCAGCCGCTCGGGCTCCACAACTCGCGCCGGCGATAGCCGCCATCGTCGACGAAGGCCGCGAATTCGCCATTGGTGACCGGCGCTCGCGCCATGCAAAACGGCGCCACCCTGACGCGGTGCGCCCATTTCTCGTTGTCGAACACGAAGCCGTCGTCGGCCGCCGCGCCCAGCCAGAAATCGCCACCGGGAACCCCGACGTCGCCGCCGCACGGCACCTCCCCGTCCCCGCGTGCGACGGTGTCCGTTCGCGGTGCCGGGTAGGCGAGCGTCTGCCGCGTATAGGTGAATGCCTCGCAGTGCATCTCCTCGTGGAACGCCGCAAGCTGGATGAAATAGGCGAGATGCCGAGTGGCCCCCTCCCGCTCGAGGCGCTCGAGCACGCGCTCCAGCGTCTGCGCAAGGTAGGCGAGCGTGTCATCGAACGAAGGCAAAGGCAGATCCCAGCGCGCGTCGTGCGGGACGATGGCCGAATCGTAGAGCGCGTCGGCGCCAGCGAGCCGAGAAGGCCCGTTTTCCGAGTTCGGCGTGTAGCGCAGGCACCAGTGCTCCTGGAACCAGCCGACATGGCCGATTTCCCACAGCGGCGGGTTGACGATCGCGAGCCGGGGCCCGAGCAGGCGCTCGCCCCCGAGATCCGCGGCAAGCTGCAAATTGCGCGCGCGCGCCGCGAGCAGCATCTCGCGCAGCACGCTGGCATCGGGTTGACGGCTTGGCATATAGTCCCGCCCGAGTTTATCCTGCTTCATCATGTTAGGCGCTCTGAGCATGAAAATCACGATCATCACGCCGGCGCGCCCGGCATCGCACAGCGGCAACCGCAACACCGCCGCGCGCTGGGCACGCCTGCTGCGCGAGCTCGGCCATCGCGTGTGCGTCCAGGTCGAATGGGACGGCACGCCAGCCGACGTGATGATCGCGCTGCACGCCCGCCGCAGCCACGATTCGATTCTGCGCTTCCGGCGCGCCTGCCCTGAACACCCGCTCGTGGTGGCGCTTACCGGCACCGACCTCTACCGCGACATTCGCAACGACCGCGGCGCGCGTGAATCGATGCGGCTTGCCGACCGCATGGTGGTGCTGCAGGCCCAGGGCCTGAAAGAGCTCGCCGCGCCCCTGCGGCGCAAGACGCACGTGATCTACCAGTCGACGCGCAAGAGCCGGCGGCGCGCGCCGCTCGCCTCGTGCTTCGAGGTGGTGGTGAGCGGGCACCTGCGCGAGGAAAAGGATCCGTTTCGCGCCGCCGCTGCGGCACAGCACCTACCGGCCTCGAGCCGTATCCGCATAACGCATCTCGGCGCGGCAATGAGCGCGGCAATGGCAGCCGAGGCGCAACGCTGGATGCGGCGCGAGCCGCGCTATCGCTGGGTGGGCGAGCGGCCGCACGGTGAAGCTTTGCGCTTTCTCGCCCGCGCGCGGCTGATGGTGATCAGCTCGCGCATGGAAGGTGGGGCCAACGTGGTGACCGAGGCGATCGCTGCCGGCGTGCCGGTGGCCGCATCGCGGATCCCGGGCAATCTCGGCATGCTCGGTCGCGAATATGCCGGCTACTTTCGCCTCGAAGACGAGCGCGCGCTGGCCCGCCTGCTTGCGCGCGCGGAAAACGACCCGGCATTCTACCGCCGGCTCGCGCGCCAGTGCGCGGCGCGCAAGGCGCTCGTCAGCCGCGCACGCGAAAAACGTGGACTCCGGAAGCTGCTCGAGAGCCTGGACCGCACGCCTACATCGCGCCGGCCGTCGCGACGGCCACGTTGATCAGCCCGAGGGAAAGATTGACGCCCACCGCGATCCGAATGTGATTGAGCGCGGCGCCGGCCTCGGGCCAGTTCTGTGCGGCCACCGCGCGCTTCAACGTCGGGAAAGGCGAGAAGAACACGTAGGCGAAGATCAGCGTCATCACCACGCCGATGTACAGCATGGCATGCACGTAGATCGGGATGCGGCCGACCTCGGCGATCACGGACACCATGTAGAAGCCGCTGCCGAGCACCAGGACGACCGCCACCCAGACCCAATTAAAAAAGCGCGTGAGCGTTGCGGACCAGAGCGGCAGGCGCTGCGGCGGCTGAAGCAGCTGAGCGGCCGCTGGGCGCAGCGCGAGATAGGCGAAGAACATGCCGCCGACCCAGACCACGGCGCCGAGCAGGTGGAACATCGTGGCGAGCTTCATAGGGGACGGTTCATCTCATTGTTTGGATTGGCATGTTGTTCGTCTCTCGGGCCGCCGAGCAGCTCGCGTACCGGCGCAAAGCTGCGGCGGTGCGCGACGCATGCGCCGTGCTCTCGCAGCGCTGCCAGGTGTGCCTCGGTCGGATATCCCTTGTGTAAATCGAAACGGTACTGCGGATAGACCCGATGCAGCTCGAGCATCGCTGCATCGCGATCGACTTTGGCGAGGATCGAGGCCGCCGCGATCGCTGCCACGGTCGCATCGCCGCGCACCACGGCGCGTGCCCGGCATGCGAGGCGCGGGCAGTGCACCCCATCGATCAGTGCCTCGCTCGGCGCCACCGTCAGCCGCTCCACCGCGCGCCGCATGGCAAGCAGGCTCGCGCGCAGGATATTAAGCGCGTCGATTTCCTCCACGCTCGCCGCGGCCACCGACCATGCGACGGCGCGTGCCCTGATCTCGACGGCGAGCGCCTCGCGCCGTTTCGCGGTGAGCGCCTTGGAGTCGGCCAGGCCTGCAATCGGATCACGCTCGTCGAGTATGACCGCGGCGGCGAAAACCGGGCCGGCGAGCGGCCCCCGTCCCGCCTCGTCCACCCCGCATACACGAGCAGCGGTCATCCGCGCGCTTTCACAAGCATCGGCAGCACGGCGGCAGCAAGCTTGTGCGCCGTGTTCTGCCGCAACTCGCCGATCATTGCCGCAAAGCGCGCCTCGAGGCGGCTGCGCACCGTGTGATCGTTGAGCAGGTTGACCGCGGCCTGCGCGAGATTGTCAGGCGTTGCGTCGTCCTGCAGGAATTCGGGCACGACGAACTCGCCCGCCAGGATGTTGGGCAGACCCACCCAGGGCTGATAGCGGCGGCCGTTCATCATCCACCACGAAAGGCGCGGCATCTTGTAGGTGATCACCATCGGACGCCTGAGCAGCGCCGCCTCGAGCGTCGCGGTGCCGGAGGCCGCGATGACCACGTCCGCGGCCGCCATCGCGTCGTGCGCGTGGCCGAAAAGCATCGTCACATCGGGCGGCTCCCCATCCTCGCGATACAGGGCCGCCTCGAACAGCTCGCGCGTGGCGCGATTGACGAGCGGCGCCAGGAACACCGCCCCCGGCACCATTTCGCGGATGCGCCGCGCAGTGGCGACGAAAAGATCGGCCATGTGCGCGAGCTCGCTCACGCGGCTGCCCGGCATCAGGGTGATCACCTGCGCCGAGGCCGGCACCCGCAGCTGCTCGCGCGCTGCCGCGCGGCCGGGATGCTCCCCGAGCATGTCGGCCAGCGGATGGCCGACATAGGACACGGGCACCGCGCTCTTCTCATAGAGCGCGGCTTCGAACGGGAACACGGTGAGCAGCTTGCTGACCGCCTGCTTGATGCGGCCGATGCGCCCGCCCCGCCACGCCCAGATCGACGGGCTGACATAATGCACCGTGGGGATTCCGGCCTGCTTCAGCCGTCGCTCGAGTCCGAGATTGAAGTCCGGCGCGTCAATGCCGATGAACAGATCGGGTGCCGCGGCAAGAAAGTGCGCCGTGAGCCGACGGCGGATGCCGACGATCTCCAAGTAGTGGCGCAACACCTCGACATAACCCCGGACTGCCAGCTTCTCCATCGGGTAGAGCACTTCCATGCCGGCTTCCTTCATCCGGGGACCGCCGATCCCGACAAAGGTGAGCTCGCGCGCGTTCGCGCGGAGCGAGCGGATCAGATGTGCGCCGAGCTGATCGCCGGAAGCTTCCCCCGCGACGATGCCGATGGTGGCCGGTGGATGCATGGTCAGCGGATGATGCCCCGCTGCGAAGCGCTCAGGAAGTCGAGCAGCAATCCGATCTCGGAGCACTCCGCGCGCTGCCGCCCGAGTTCCTCCGCGGCCTCGGCCAGCGTCAGCCCCGACTTGTACAGCGCCTTGTATGCGCGCTTGAGGCGGGTGATGGTGTCGGCGGAAAAGCCGCGGCGCCTGAGCCCTTCCGCGTTGATGCCATGCGGTTGCGCGGGATTGCCCGAAGCCGTGAGGTACGGCGGGATGTCCTGCCGTACGACCGTGCTAATGGCGGTGATGCAATGTGCTCCGACCTGGCAAAACTGGTGCACGGCAGTGAATCCGCCGAGGATCGCATAATCACCCACGTGCACATGACCCGCGAGCTGGGAATTGTTGGCGAAGATGGTATGGCTGCCGATCTGGCAGTCGTGCGCAAGGTGCACGTAGGCCATGATCCAGTTGTCGTCGCCGACGCGGGTTGCGCCGGCGTCCTGCACGGTGCCCCGGTTGAAGGTGCAGAATTCGCGGATCGTGTTGCTGTCCCCGATTTCGAGCCGGGTGGCCTCGCCAGCGTACTTCTTGTCCTGCGGCGCCTCGCCCAGCGATGAAAACTGATAGATGCGGTTGTTGGCGCCGATGCGCGTGTGCCCGGTGATGACCACGTGCGGGCCGATGCGGCATCCCGGTCCGATCTCGACGTCCGGTCCGATCAGCGTATAGGCGCCGACCTCGACGTCGGGCGCGAGCCGCGCCTTCGGGTCGATCAGCGCGGTGGAATGAATCGTCGATTTCACCGCATCTCGCATTGCCGTTGGCCGCACCGTGTCCGCCGGCTATTTCGCCATGCCTTCCCTGATCGAGCGTACCGTGCAAAGCAGCTCTGCTTCGGCGACGAGCGTGTCCTCGACGTACGCTTTGGCACCGAACTTCCAGATGCTGCGGATGTGGCGCTGCAGCTCGACGTTGAGGCGAAGCGTGTCGCCGGCGGTAACCGGCTTCTTGAACCGTGCGTTGTCGATCCCGGCGAAGTAATAGACGGATTCCGCGTCCGCCTTGGCGCCCATGCTCATGAACGACAGAATCGCAGCTGCCTGCGCCAGAGACTCGATGATCAGCACGCCCGGCATCACCGGAAAGTGCGGGAAGTGGCCGCCGAAAAATGGCTCGTTGATCGTCACGTTCTTGATCGCCACGATGTTCTTCCCCGGCTCGCACGATAGCACCCGGTCCACCAGCAGGAACGGATACCGGTGGGGAAGATGCTCCAGAACGTGGTGAATATCCATGCTGTTCAAGATCTGCTCCTTTTCTGCGCCGCAAGCTGCCGTTCCAGCGCACGAACGCGCGCGGCGAGCTCGGCGAGATGCCGCAGCTGCGCCGCGTTGTGGCGCCAGTCCCGGTTCGGCTCGAACGGATAGGCGCCGGTGTAGGTTCCCGGCTTGTCGATCGATTTTGTGACCAGCGTGTGCGCGGAAATCTCGACGTGATCAGTGATCGTCAGGTGCCCGGCGATCCCGGACGCGCCGCCGATGCGGCAATAGCGGCCGACGCGGGAGCTGCCGGCGATGCCGACGCACGCCGCGATCGCCGTGTGCGCGCCGATATGCACGTTGTGCGCGATCTGTATCTGGTTGTCGAGCTTGACGCCGTCTTCGATCACCGTGTCGTCGATCGCGCCGCGGTCGACCGTCGTGTTGGCGCCGATCTCGACATCGTCTCCGATGACGACACGCCCGATCTGCGGCACCTTGATCCAGCGCTCCGCATCCATCGCGATGCCGAAGCCGTCGGCGCCGATCACGACGCCCGAATGCAGGATGACGCGGTCCCCGATCACGCAGTCGTCGTAGATCGTCACGTTGCCATAGAGCCGCGCGTCCGCCCCCACCACGCTTGCCTCGCCCACGACGCACCCGGCGCCGATCACGCTGCCGGCGCCGATGCGCGCGTTTTTCCCGATCATCACGAACGGCCCGATCTGCGCATTGCCGATCTCGGCGCCATCGTCGATTACCGCCGTTTGATGCACGCCCGGAACGGGCGGCCGCGACGGATTCAAAAAGCCCGAGACCCGCGCGAAATAAGCGTAGGGATTGTCGCACACGATGCGCGGCAGAGTGGTCGCATCCCGCATTGCCGGTCCGAGGATTACCGCGCCGGCGCGAGTCGCGTTCAGCTGCTGCAGATAACGGCGGTTCGCAAGAAACGCGATGGTGTCGCCGCGCGCGCGCTCGAGGGTGGCGATCTGCGCGATGCGGGTGTGTGGATCACCGACGATTTCCCCGCCGAACTGCGCGACGATTTCCGCCAGCGTGCAGTCCTTCGCGCCGCCGCCGGTCATGACCGTGAGCGCATGCCGCCTGTTGCGGCGGCGCATTCAGCGGATCGGCCGGTGCCCATGGCGCGCGTGACTGCTACTTGCCCTCGGCGAGCGCCTTGAGCACTTTGTCCGTGATGTCGATGCGCGAGCTGCGGTACACCGCTTCCTGGACGATCAGGTCGAACTTCTCGGCCTCCGCGATCTGCTTGACGACAGTGTTGGCGCGCTCGAAAAGCGTAGCGAGTTCCTGGTTGCGACGCAGGTTGAGGTCCTCGCGGTACTCGCGCTGCATGCGCTGGAAGTCGAGCGTCATGCGCGCGAGGTCCTGCTCCTTGGCGCGCCGATCGCTTTCGCTCATGGTCATCGCCTCCTTCTCGATCTGCGCCTGCAGCGTCTTGATCTGATTTTCCCTGCGCTGCAGCTCCTGCAGCCGGGGCGCAAATTCCTTTTCCAGCTGCTTGCTCGCACGCTCGGCCGGCGCCGATTCGCGCTGCAGGCGCTGGATGTCTATGAAGCCGATCTTGAACTCGGCCGCCTCGGCCGCCGCGAGGCCAAGGGCGAGCCCGAGCGCAGCGATTGCCGGCAGTAAGTGCTTCAATGTCGTCTCCTTGCAGTTAGCCCGCGGCGAGGCACTCCGGCCCGGCGCTGCGCGCGAAATCCGAAATCAGAAGCTCGCCCCGAAGGTGAACTGGAAGCGCTGGATCCGATCCCCGGGTTTTTCCCCGAAAGGCTGGGCAAAGCTCACCTTCAACGGCCCGAGCGGCGACACCCACAGAACGGAGACGCCGGCCGAGTAGCGGAACTGATTGAATTCATATTTGTCATCCACCATCCCGGCATCCACGAATGCCCCGACCCGGACCGACCGGTCCTTCTCCAGCCCCGGGAAGGGAAATAATAACTCAGCATTGCCCACGAGCCTACGGCTGCCGCCGCGGGGATCGCCATTTTCGTCCCTGGGGCCAATGGTGGAAGAGCGGTAGCCGCGCACCGAGCTTACGCCGCCGGCATAGAAATTGCGAAAGAACGGCAGCGGTTTCCCGCCATAGCCGTCGCCGTAGCCGATCTCGCCGTTGGCGAAAAAGGTGTAGTTGCGCGTGATCGGGAAATAGCGCTGGTACTGGTACGACGTCTTGTAATACTTGAGCGTGCCTCCGGGCAAGCCGGTCTCCGCCACCGCGCGGTGCAGACTGCCCCTGGTCGGATAGATCAGGCTGTCGCGGCCGTCGCGGGTCCAGCCAATCGTGCCGAGCACCGCCGTGTTGTCGCTGCCGAACGTGGCGACGTAGTCCTTCACGAGCAGCGGGCTCTCGGGGACGGTCGAGAGCGTGGTGTCCTCGTAACCCAGCCCGTAGTTGATGGTGTCATTCTCGGTGATCGGCACACCGAAGCGGATCATGCCCCCCACGGTCTTGAAGGTGTAGAAGCCCAAGCCCAGGTTGCTCGGCTCGGTTTCGCGCAGATAGACGTCGAATCCCTGGCTCACGCCATCCACCGTGAAATACGGATCAGTATAGGACAGCGCGTAGACGGTGTTGATCTTGCTGCTGTTGATCTGCGCCGACACATGCTTGCCGGAGCCGAAGATGTTGGTCTGCGCCACCGAACCGGAAAGAATGAGCCCCTCGTTGCTGAAACCCGCGCCCGCCAGGATTTGCCCGGTGGGTTTTTCGACCACCGCAAAATTGATGTCCACCTGGTCCGTCGTGCCCGGCACCGCCGGCGTTTCCACGTTGACCTCGGTGAAGTAGCCCAGCCGGTCGACGCGCCTGCGCGACAGATTGATCTTGTCGGCCGAATACCAGCCGCCTTCGAGCTGACGCATCTCGCGCCGGATAACCTCGTCCCGCGTGCGCGTGTTGCCGCTCACGTTGATGCGCCGCACGTAGACGCGCCGGCCGGGATCGATGAAAAATGTGAACGCAACCTGGCGCTTTTCCTTGTCGAGCTCCGGCACCGCATTGACGTTGGCGAAGGCGTAACCGTCGTTGCCCAGCCGATCGCTGATCAGCTTGGTCGACTCGGTGAGACGGGCCCGGGAAAAGGACTCGCCGGGTACGATTTTCACCAGCTTGCGCATCTCTTCCTCGGGGATCAGCATCTCCCCGCCGAACTTGAAGCCGGATACCGTGTACTTTTCGCCCTCGGTGATGCTCACCGTGATATAGATGTCCTTCTTGTCGGGGCTGATCGAGACCTGCGTCGAATCGACCCGGAACTCGAGGAATCCCTGGTCGAGGTAATGCGAGCGCAGCGATTCGATGTCGGCCGCGAGCTTCTCCCTCGAGTACTGGTCGTGTTTGCTGAACCACGTCATGAGTCCCGGCGTGCGCAGCACGAACAGGTCGCGCAGCACCTTGTCGCTGAACGCCTTGTTGCCGATGATCGTGATTTGACGGATCTTCGCGACCTCGCCCTCCTCGATGGCGAAGTTGAGCGCAGCGCGGTTGCGCTCGAGCGGCGTCACCGTGGTGCTGATATTGACGGCGTACATGCCGCGCGAAAGGTACTGCGCCTTCAGTTCCTGCTCGGCGCGGTCGAGCAGCGCCCGGTCAAAGATCCGGCCTTCGGCCAGCCCGACCTGGCGCAGTGCCTTCAGCACCACCTCCTTTTCGAATTCGCGCATGCCGACGAACTCGATCTGGGCGATCGACGGCCGTTCCTGCACCACCACGACCAGCACGCCATTGTCGACTTCGAGCGAGACGTCCTTGAAGAAGCCCGTGGCGAACAGCGCCCGTATCGCCTGCGCCGCCTTTTCGGTGGTCATCGTTTCACCGACTTTGACCGGAAGGTAGCTGAAGATCGTGCCGGCCTCGGTCCGCTGTATTCCTTCGACCCGGATGTCCTTGATGACGAACGGCTCGATCGCAGCGGCACGATTCGCGCAGAGCATCAGCAACAGGAGCGCGAGATGAAGAAAACGCATGGATGACCGATTTTTAGTTTTTAGCCGCTGACTAGGCGGACGATATCGTTGTAGAGCGCGAAGGCCATCAGGGTGAACAGCAGCACGATGCCGATGTGCTGCCCGACCTCCATGACCCGGTCCGATACCGGACTGCCCTTGAAAATTTCGAGCATATAATACATTAAATGCCCCCCATCCAATAAGGGGATGGGCAGGAGATTGAGCACGCCGAGGCTGATGCTGACGAGCGCGAGAAAGAGCAGATACGAAATCCAGCCGCTCTGAGCAGACTGCCCGGCATAATCGGCGATGGTGATGGGCCCGCTCAGGTTTTTCAGCGAGATTTCGCCGATGATCATCTTGCCCAGCATGCGCAGGCTGAAGATCGACGTGTCCCACGTCTTGTGCAGTGCCTTGCCGACGCTGGCGAGCGGACCATAGCGCACGTCGACAACCAGACCAGCCATCGCGTTGCGATCAACCAGCGGTGCCGCCCCGATGCGCCCGACCGGCTTGTCGGCCTCCGTTACCATCGCCGGCGTCACCGCAAGGGCGGGAAGCAGTCTTCCCTCGCGCCTCACTTCCACGGTCAACTGCTTGTCCGGGTGGCTGCGAATGATTTCGACCACCTGCTCCCAGCTCTTGACCGCCTCGTTGTCGATGGCGACGATCTCGTCACCCGCCTGCAGGCCGCTGCGCTCGGCCGCGCCGCCGGCAATAATTTTGCCGATCACGGGCTTGAGCTGCGGCCGGTAGCGTGAGAGCCCGAGCACGCGCAGGAAGTCGGCGTCAAGATCCGCGGGGGTAAGACCCGACAGGTCGAGCTTGCGCGCGGCAATCGTGTCGCGCTCGCTGCGCGTCTCGATCGTCACCACCGATCGCTGCACCGCGTGCTGCAGCAGCAGCCATCGGGCATCCTGCCAGGTGGGGGCCGGCTCTCCTCCGATTTTCACGATCGTCTCGCCCGGGACGAAGCCCGCGACCGCCGCCGGCGTCCCCGGCGCGACCGGCCCGATCACCGGCACGAGCCCCGGCACGCCGTGGACAAACAGAAACCAGTAGAGCGCGATCGCGAGCAGAAAGTTGGCGACCGGCCCGGCCACCACGATCGCGAGCCGCTTGTAGACCGACTGGCGGTTGAATGCGCGCGGCAGATCGTGCTCCGCGACCTCCCCCTCGCGCTCGTCCGCCATCTTGACGTAGCCGCCGAGGGGAAAGGCCGCAATCACCCACTCAGTGCGGTCGGCCCCCAGGCGCTTCGCCCAGAGCGCACGGCCAAAGCCGACCGAGAAGCGCAGCACCTTTACGTCACACCAGCGGGCAACCAGGTAATGCCCGAATTCGTGAATCACGATGAGCACGCCCAGCGCGACGATAAAGGCAGCGATGGTGGTGAGAAGTGTCATGGACTCCCCGCGCTAGGCCTGCGATCGCGCGAGGCGCACGCCAGCCGCCGCGCTGCCCCGGTTGCGGCGGAGCCAGTCCTCTGCGTACTCACGCGCTGCCCGGTCCGCCTCGAGCACGTCCTCCAGCCGCGACACCGGCCGGTTGGTGTTCTCACCCAGGACCGCCTCGATCAACGACGCGATCCGCGTGAAGCTGAGCTCGCCGGCGAGAAAATTCTCGACCGCCACTTCGTTCGCGGCGTTGAGCATCGCCGCCGCCGCCCCTCCCGCGGTGAGCGCGGCATAAGCCAGGCGCAGACAGGGAAAACGGTCCTGGTCCGGGCGCTCGAAATTGAGCGCCCGCACGCGCACCAGATCCAGGAACTCGACGCCGGCGGCGATGCGCTCGGGGTAGCCCAGCGCGTACGCGATCGGCGTGCGCATGTCGGGATTGCCAAGCTGCGCGATGACCGAGCCGTCGATGTATTCGACCAGGGAATGAATGACGCTCTCCGGGTGAACCACCACTTCGATCTGGGAGGCGACGGCATTGAACAGCCAGTGGGCCTCGATCACCTCCAGCCCCTTGTTCATCATGGTCGCCGAGTCGACTGATATCTTGCGCCCCATAACCCAGTTCGGGTGCGCGCACGCCTGATCGGGCGTCACGTGCTCCAGTTGCCGTAAAGGCAACGTGCGGAACGGTCCGCCGGAGGCGGTCAGCAGAACCCGCCGTACCCCAGCCGCTGCAAGTTCGCCGGCGTAGTCCTGCGGCAGGGCCTGAAATATCGCATTGTGCTCGCTGTCGATCGGCAGCAGCACCGCCCCGCTCGCCCGCACTGCATCCATCAATACCGCGCCGGCTGTTACCAGCGATTCCTTGTTCGCGAGCAGCACTTTCTTGCCCGCGCGCGCTGCAGCGAGCGTCGGCCGCAGCCCGGCGATACCGACGATCGCCGCCATGACGGTATTCACTTCCGGGGCGCTCGCAACCTGCTCGAGGGCCTCGACCCCGCATCGCACGGTGCAATCAAGGCCGGCCGCCTTCACGCGCCGCTCGAGTTCCCCTGCAGCGTGTGCATCCAGCATCACCGCGAAGCGTGGCCGGAACCTCCGGCACTGCTCGAACAGGAGGTTGGTCTGATTGCGGGCGGTAAGCGCCACCACCCGGAACTTCTCGGGGTGCCGCGATACGACGTCGAGGGTGCTCACCCCCACGCTGCCGGTGGAGCCCAGTATCGTCAGATTCTGCGTCGCCATCATGAACAGTGGCTCTCCGTTACCTGATGTAGAGCAGCGCCAGCGCCGCGAGCGGCATGCTCGACGTCAGCGCGTCGACGCGGTCGAGCACGCCACCGTGCCCGGGCAGCAGGTTGCCGCTGTCTTTCACCCCCGCCTGGCGCTTTATCCATGACTCGAACAGGTCGCCTTCAATGCTCACGATAGTGATCACCACAAACAGCATGAAACCCGCCGGCCTCAGAAACGCCACCTCGCCCGGCCCCAAGATGATCCGCAGCAGCACATAATACAATGCCACCGCGGCGACGGCGCCAAATACCCCTTCCCACGTCTTGCCCGGGCTCACCTCCGGCGCGAGCTTGCGCCGGCCGAAGCGCCGGCCGACAAAATACGCAGCAACGTCGGCGACCCATACGATCCCGAGCAACATCAGGAGCTCGCCCGCCGCCTGCTGCAGCCGCACGAGTGCGACCCAAGTCGGCACCAGCACTATCCATCCCGCAATCCCGAGCGCGACCGGGTTCCGGACACGCCACTTGCCGCTGAGCCAGGCCGGCACTACCAGGATCCAGAATGCCGTCGCGATCCAGCAGGCGCCGTATTCCACCCAGGTCGCCGCGCCCGCCGGCGGACCGGCCACCAGCAAGAGGCCAAGGCAAGCAGCGAGCACCGCTC
This sequence comes from Burkholderiales bacterium, assembly GCA_041629335.1. Taxonomy (GTDB): domain Bacteria; phylum Pseudomonadota; class Gammaproteobacteria; order Burkholderiales; family SG8-41; genus JBFKNN01. The sequence continues at coordinate 23,667 of JBFKNN010000012.1, forward strand.
CCACAAAGATCCCGCGCCCCGCGCGGCCGAAGCCGGCCAGCGCACACCATTCCCAGGCGGCGATCAGCAATACCGCGAGCAGCAGCACGGCCCAGTAACGGTTTGGCAGATAGAACAGCGCCGCGATAAACAGCGGCAGCAACACGGCTGCGGTGATTATGCGCTTGATCAGCATGACGCAAGGCGCCGGAACGCCTGCCGGCGCGGCGGCGCTACCCGATGAGCCGCTTCGGGTCCTCGGCCGGGGATCCGGGAAGCTGCTCGCTGGTGCGCCCGAAGCGGCGCTCACGCTGCTGGTAGGAGGCGATCGCCCGATCGAGCTGCGCCGCATCGAAATCAGGCCACAGCGTCGGGGTGAAGTAGAGCTCGGCGTAGGCAAGCTGCCACAACAGAAAGTTACTGATGCGCTCCTCGCCCCCGGTGCGGATGAACAGGTCAGGCTCCGGTGCATCGCTCAACGCGAGATACGGGGCGAGATCGGGCTCTGTCACCTTCCCGGCAAGCTCCGGATGGTCTTGCTGTAGCCGATTGACTGCCTGCAGGATATCCCAGCGGCCACCGTAGTTGGCCGCCACGGTGAGCGTCAGCCGACTATTGTTCCGCGTGAGCACCTGTGCGTCTTCGATAAGCTGCACGAGCCTGGGCTCGAATCGCCCCAAGTCCCCGATCACCCTGAAGCGGATATTGTTGGCGTGGAGCTTTTCGATTTCCTGCTCGATCGCCATGATGAACAGGCGCATCAGGAACGACACCTCCTCCGCGGGACGACGCCAGTTCTCGCTGCTGAACGCGAACAGCGTCAAGTACTCGATGCCCCGCCCGATGCACGCACGCACCGCGCCGCGCACCGCTTCCACCCCGCGCCGGTGGCCGGCGATGCGCGGCAGAAGACGCTGCTTCGCCCACCGGCCGTTGCCGTCCATGATGATGGCGACGTGCCGCGGGATCTCGCGGGCGTCCGGGATCGTCGTGGTCGAGCTCTCGAACATCGGTCTATACCACCATCAGTTCAGCTTCTTTTGTCTCCAGCATCTTGTCGATCTCGTTGATATGCCGGTCGGTGAGCTTCTGGACGTCGTCCTGCGCGCGGCGCTCTTCGTCTTCCGCCACCTTTTTCTGCTTGAGCAGGTCCTTGAGATGCGTGTTGGCGTCGCGCCGCACGTTACGCACCGCGACCCGCGCGTTTTCGCCCTCGTGGCGCACAACCTTGATCAGCTCCTTGCGCCGCTCCTCGGTGAGCAGCGGCATCGGCACGCGCACGGTTTCGCCGGTCGTCGACGGATTGAGCCCAAGGTCGGAATCGCGGATCGCCTTTTCGATCGCGCCGGCCATCTTCTTCTCCCACGGCGTGACACCGATGGTCCGGGCATCGACCAGCGTGACATTGGCCACCTGCGGGATCGGGGTCAGCGTGCCGTAATAATCCACCTGGATGTGGTCGAGCAGCCCGGTGTGCGCGCGCCCGGTACGTATCTTGGCTAGGTCCAGCTTCAGCGTCTCGAGCGTCTTCTTCATCTTCTGCTCTGCTGTCTTCTTGATATCGGCAATCATGGGCTTCTCCCGCGCTTCGTTCAAACATGAACCATCGTTCCCTCATCCTCGCCCATCACGACGCGCTTGAACGCCCTGGGCTTGAATATGCTGAAGACGTTGATCGGCAGCTTCTGGTCGCGACACAGCGTGAGCGCGGTCGCATCCATCACTTTCAGGTTCTTGATGATCGCCTCATCGAACGTCAACCGTTTGTAGCGCATCGCATCGGGATGCGTCTTGGGATCGTCAGTATAGACGCCGTCGACCTTGGTCGCCTTGAGCACCAGGTTCACGTTCATCTCCATGCCGCGCAACGCAGCCGCCGTGTCGGTGGTGAAGAACGGATTGCCGGTGCCGGCCGCAAAGATCACCACCTTGCCCTCCTCGAGGTAACGCATCGCTTTGCCGCGAATGTACGGCTCGACCACCTGCTCGATATTGAGCGCCGACTGCACGCGGCTCACCAGGTTCACCTGGCGCATTGCGTCCTGGAGGGCCAGTGCGTTCATCACGGTGGCAAGCATGCCCATGTAGTCCGCGGTTGCACGGTCCATGTGCGAGGCCGCCGGCGCGACCCCGCGGAAGATGTTGCCGCCGCCGATCACCACCGCCACCTCGACGCCGAGATTCACCACCTCGGCCACCTCGTCCACGATGCGCTCGATCGTCTCCCGGTTGATCCCGTAGCTGTCCTCGCCCATCAGCGCCTCGCCGCTGAGCTTGAGCAGGACGCGCTTGTAAGCTGGGGTCTCGGGCATCTCGCTGGTCGTGGCCGGATAGCGTACTGTCGTTGACGGCGGCGTACCTCAGGCAGTCTGCCGGGCCTGGCTGACCTGCGCCATCACTTCCGCCGCAAAATCACCCTTCCGCTTGTCGATGCCCTCGCCCACCACGTACAAGGTGAAGGCGGCGACCGATGCGCCCCTCGACTTGAGGAGCTGCTCGATCGTCTGCTTGTCGTTCTTGACGAACGGCTGCCCGAGCAGCGTCACCTCCTTCAGGAATTTCTGCACCGAGCCTTCGACCATCTTCTGCACGATGTCTTCCGGCTTGCCGGACTCCGCCGCCTTTGCGGCAGCGATATCGCGCTCCTTCCGCAACAGGTCCTGCGGCACCTGCTCGCGCGCCAGGGCGACCGGTTTGCTCGCCGCGATGTGCATCGCCAGGTCTTTTGCCAGCACCTCGTCACCGCCCACCACATCGACGATGACGCCGATCCGCGCCCCGCCGTGGATGTAGGCCGCGAGCCGGCCCTTCGCCACCGTGCGCCGGAAACGGCGGATGGTCATATTTTCGCCGATCTTTCCCACCAGCGCCTTGCGCTTCTCCTCCACCGTCGCGCCATCGAGCTCCAGCGCCGAGAGCGCCGCCACGTCGGCAGGATCACGCTTTGCAACCAGTTCCGACAGCGCCGCCGCGAACGCGAGAAAATCATCGTTCTTGGCCACGAAGTCCGTCTCGCAATTCACTTCGACGATGGCGCCCAGCTTGCCGTCGCCCGAAAGGTGGGCGGCGACGATGCCCTCGGCGGTAATCCGCGCAGCGGCCTTGCTCGCCTTGTTGCCGAGCTTCACCCGCAGGATCTCCTCGGCTTTCGCCATGTCACCGGCAGCCTCGGTGAGCGCCTTCTTGCATTCCATCATCGGCGCGTCCGTCTTCTCGCGCAATTCCCGTACCATGCCCGCGGTAATGTCCGCCATCTCAAGCTCCAATACTTAAAAAAAAGGGGCTAATCGCCCCTGTTGCCGGGGAAACGCGCGTCACGCGCCGGATTCCTCGACCTCTTCCACCTCGACGAACTCGTCCGCCCCCTTGATGATCTCCTTGACGCTGTCGGCGCGGCCCTCGAGGATCGCGTCGGCGATGCCGCGGGCGTAGAGCCGGATCGCACGGCTCGAATCGTCGTTGCCGGGTATGACGTAGTCGATACCCTCGGGATTGTGGTTGGTGTCGACCACCCCGATGACCGGGATGCCAAGCTTCTTCGCTTCCGCGACCGCCCCTTTCTGGTAGCCGACGTCGATCACGAACATCGCGTCCGGCAGGCCGTTCATGTCCTTGATGCCGCCGAGGCTGCGATCGAGCTTCGCGAGCTCGCGCTGATATTGCAGCCCCTCTTTCTTCGGCAGCTTGTCCATCGTGCCGTCCTGGATCATCGCCTCGATGTCCTTCAGGCGCTTGATCGATTGCTTGACGGTCTTGTAGTTGGTGAGCATCCCGCCCAGCCAGCGATAATCGACATACGGCGACCCGCTGCGCTGCGCTTCCTCCTTGATGATGTCGCGCGCCTGACGCTTGGTGCCGACCAGCAGCACCGTGCCCTTGTTGACGCACAGCTGGCGCACGAACTTCAGCGCCTCCTGGTACATTGCCAGGGTCTTTTCGAGATTGACGATATGGATCTTGTTGCGGTGCCCGAAGATGTAAGGTGCCATCTTGGGGTTCCAGTAGCGGGTTTGATGTCCGAAATGGACGCCCGCTTCCAGCATTTCACGCATCGTGGCCGACATTGCTGCTCATCTCCTGTAAGGGTTGATCCGCCATCCGCGCCGAAAACCCGGGCGACCCCGGGCACCCTCACGCGCGAATGTGTGAATTGGCTCCCGCCGCAACCGTTGCGATGGTGAGCTAACTTTTTATTTTATCACGCTAAACCTAACGGCCTCAAGGATCAGCCCAGAACGGCGAGTGAATCCCGTCAGGTCATGCCAAAGGTGCCCCAACTGGACTAAAATCGCCCTTTTTTGTCCGTAGAAAAACCAAGTACTTGGAGTCCGTCGGGGCGCCCTGCCCGCCATTGCCATGACCGTTGTCATCAAGACCCCGGAAGAGATCGAACGCATGCGCGCCGCGGGCCGTCTCGCCGCCGAGGTGCTCGACTATATCACCCCGCACGTGCGGGCCGGGGTCACCACCGGGCGGCTCGACGAATTGTGCCACCGCTACATGGTCGAGCATCAGAAAACCACCCCCGCCCCCCTTGATTACGCGCCGCCCGGTTACCGCCCCTTCCCCAAATCGATCTGCACCTCGGTCAACCATGTCGTGTGCCATGGCGTGCCGGGCGACAAGAAGCTCAAGGCCGGCGACATCATCAACATCGACATCACCGTCATCAAGGACGGCTACCATGGCGACACGAGCCGGATGTTCTATGTCGGCGCCCCGTCGATCCAGGCGAAGCGCCTGTGCGAGATCACCTACGAGTGCATGTGGCACGGGATTGCCGCCGTACGTCCCGGGGGCCATCTCGGCGACATCGGAGAGGCGATACAAACGCATGCGGAGAGCCACGGCTGCAGCGTAGTGCGCGAGTTCTGCGGCCACGGGATCGGCAGCAAGTTCCACGAGGAGCCCCAGGTCCTGCACTACGGGCGGGCCGGCACCGGCCTTAAGCTGCAGCCCGGGATGATCTTCACGGTCGAACCCATGATCAACGCCGGCCGCCCGGATATCCGCCAGCTCGCGGACGGGTGGACAATCGTCACCAAGGACCACAGCCTGTCGGCGCAGTGGGAACACACGGTTCTCGTGACCCCATCCGGCTACGAGGTGCTGACCGTGTCGCCCGGGGCGCCGGTGAAGCCGTCGTTCGCCTGACCGCCATCATGCCCGTGACTGCCCAAATCGCCGCCGCCGGAACCTCCAGGCAGCAGTCCGCCGACTGGAAGAGCAGCCTCATTGGGGAGCGCGAGGCGCTGAGACGGTCATTCCTCGCGCGCCCGGTCGCGGGCGAGTTGCTCCGGCGACACAGTGACGCGATCGACCGCCACTTGCGGCAGGTCTGGTCCGCGTTCGAGCTGCCGCGGGGGCTGGCGCTGCTCGCGGTCGGTGGTTACGGCCGCAGCCAGCAGTTCCCGCACTCGGACATCGACCTGCTGATCCTTCTCTCGGCGCCCGCCGATCCGGATCTGCAGACCCGGCTATCAGGCCTGCTTGGCGTGCTTTGGGACATCGGCATGGAAGTCGGCCACAGCGTGCGCACCATCAACGAGTGTGTCGATCTCGCCTCCAACGACATTACCGTCCAGACCTCGCTGCTCGAGGCGCGCCCGCTCGCGGGCGATCGCGAGCTCTACAAGAAGTTCGTTAAGCGCATGCGCGAGACGCTCGACCCGGTCGCATTCCTGCATGCGAAACAACTCGAGCAGCAGCAGCGCCACGCCCGCTATCAGGCAACCAACCTCGAGCCACACATGAAAGAAAGCGCGGGCGGGCTGCGCGACCTGCAAAATATCTTGTGGATCGCGCGCGCCGGCGGCATCGCCCAGACCTGGCGCGAGCTCGCGACGCGCGGCATGATCACCGCCCCGGAGGCGCGCGACATACAGCGGCACGAGCTGTTCCTCCAAACCTTGCGCATCCGGCTGCACTACCTCGCCGGCCGGCGCGAAGACCGGCTGCTCTTCGACTATCAGACGGCGCTCGCCCGGGAAATGAAGCTTCGCGACCGGCCGAACCGGCTCGCGAGCGAGCTGCTGATGCAAAGCTACTACCGCACGGCGAAAGCGGTATCGCAGCTCAACACGATCCTGCTGCAAAACCTGAGCGCGCGCATCCGGCCTGCACCCGACCGGGCGTACCATCCAATCAATCCCCGCTTCGGCAGCCGCGGCGGCCTGCTCGAGACGCGGGACGAGCAGCTGTTCGAGCGCAAGCCGAGCGCGCTGCTCGAGAGCTTTCTGCTGCTGCAGCACCATCACGAGCTGAAAGGCATGACCGCTGCCACGCTGAGAGCGCTGTGGCGCGGCCGCCGCCGGATCGATCCCGCATTCCGGCGCGATCCGGCGAATCGCGAGCTGTTCATGCAGATACTGCGCAGCCCGTCGCGCCTGATGCGGGAATTGCGGCGCATGAACCAGTACGGAATCCTCGGGCGCTACCTGCCCGCCTTCGGCCGCATCGTCGGGCAGATGCAGCACGACCTCTACCACGTGTACACCGTAGACGAGCACATCCTCAAGGTGATACGCAACATCCGCCGTTTCGCTGTGCCCGAGCTCGCCCACGAGTTTCCGCTGTGCAGCCGCCTCATGAGCAACTTCGCGCGCCCGGAAGTGCTCTATCTTGCGGGACTGTTCCACGACATCGCAAAGGGCCGCGGCGGTGACCACTCGGAGCTTGGCAAGGCCGATGCGCGCCGCTTCTGCAAGGCGCACAATCTCCCGCGCGAAGACGTTGACCTCGTCGCCTGGCTGGTCGAACACCATCTGGTGATGTCGATGACGGCGCAGAAGCAGGATCTATCGGATCCCGCCGTGCTTCGCGCGTTCGCCGAGCGGGTCGGGGACGAACGGCATCTCACCGCGCTGTACCTGCTGACGGTGGCCGACATTCGCGGCACCAGCCCGAAAGTGTGGAATGCGTGGAAGGCCAAGCTGCTCGAGGATCTGTTTCACGCGACGCGCCGCCTGCTCGCCGGCGACCACGTCAGCCTCGAGAGCAGCTTGCAGGCACGCCAGGACGAAGCGCTCGCGCGGCTGCGCCTGTACGCGGTGCCGGAGAAAGCCCACGAGAAACTGTGGACACAGCTCGACACTGCCTATTTCCTGCGCCACGATCCGCAGGAGATCGCGTGGCACACGCGGCTGCTTTACTATCGGGTCGCCCCGGATACGCCGCTGGTGAAGGCGCGGCTGTCGCCCGCCGGCGAGGGCCTGCAGGTCATGGTCTACGTCGCCGACCAGAAGGAGCTGTTCGCGCGCATCTGCAGCTTCTTCGAGAGAATCAGCTACGACATCCACGAAGCGAAGATCTTCACCACGCGGCACGGCTATGCGCTCGACAGCTTCCAGATCCAGGATCCGGAAAACAAGCGGCCGCAGTACCGCGATCTCATCAGCTACATCGAATACGAGCTCGCGCAGACGCTGCTCAGGAAAGCGCCGCTGCCGGCACTGACCAAGGGCCGTCTGAGCCGCCAGTTGCGGCATTTCCCGATCACGCCTGAGGTGAACATCCAGTCCGACGAGCGGGGCGATTACAAGGTGCTGGGCGTGATCGCCGGTGACCGGCCCGGACTCCTGTCACGCATCGCGCGCGTGCTGACCGCCTATGATGTGAATCTGCACACTGCGCGCATCAATACCCTCGGCGCGCGTGCCGAGGATACATTTCTTATAACCGGCGCCGCGTTGAACGACGCCAAGACCGTCCTGCGGCTCGAGAGCGATCTCGTCGCGCAGTTGCGCACTTGAGCGCTCCCGGCACGCCATGTTGCGACGCATCATTGTTTGCGCTAGGTCAAGGTTTTTCCCAGCCTGAGCCGTAAGCTGCTGACTGGAGAGGTGAACCAGCGCCGGACTTGAGGCCGGTGTTGCGCTGCGGGTAAATTGAGGGGCAGGGTTACAGCCCTCGGTACCGCCGGCGCAGGGGATGCGTGCCAGCCGGCGTATCCCCCGCCTCTCCATCCGCATTTCCTTATCGGTCAATGCGTTAGAGCATTCAACCGATGGCTGCTGAAGCCGGTGGATTGACGACGGCGGGAATCACCAGCCGGCTGGCGCAAACGATCGCGCGCGATCAGTCGTCCCGCACGTCCTCGCCGGGAAACAGCTCGGCCGTAAACCCGAAGTTGCGCAGATCCCGGATGCGCATCGGATACAGGATGCCGGCAAGATGATCGCACTCGTGCTGCACCACGCGCGCATGAAACTCGCTGACGGAACGCTCGATCGGCTCGCCATACGGGTCGAACCCGCGATACCGAAGCCGGCGGTAGCGCGGCACCAGCCCGCGCATTCCAGGTACGCTCAAACAGCCTTCCCAGCCCTCCTCGATCTCGTCACCGAGCGGCTCCAGCACCGGATTAACGAGGACGGTGAACGGTACGGCCTCGGCATCCGGATAGCGCGGATTGTGCTCGAGCCCGAATATCACGACCTGCAGGCCGACGCCGATCTGCGGTGCAGCCAGCCCCGCACCGTCGAGCGCGCGCATCGTATCCTCCATGTCGGCAACGAGCGCGTGCAGCTCGGGCGTATCCAGCCGATCGACCGGCCGTGCCGGCTCGAGCAGGCGCGAATCGCCCATCCGCAGCACCGGCCTAATCGCCATCGCTTGCCGCCAGGTGCGCGAGGATGCCGCGCACTCGCGCCATCGCGCCGGCGGAAATCTCCTGTATGTCCGCCAGCTTGACGCCGGCTGCGCTGCTGCCGCGCCCCGCCGCGTGGTTTACCACCACCGCGATCGCCGCGTAGCACAGCCCGATCTCACGCGCCAGCGCCGCCTCGGGCATGCCGGTCATGCCGACCATGTCGGCGCCGTCGCGCTCGAGCCGGTTGATCTCCGCCGCGGTTTCCAGGCGCGGCCCCTGCGTTGCCGCGTAAGTGCCGCCCGCCACGACGCGTTCGCCGGTGTCAGCAGCCGCGCGGATGAGTTTCTGGCGCAGCGACTCGCAGTACGGCTGCGTAAAATCGATATGCGTGACGCTGCGGTCGGTGCTGGTAAAGAACGTGAACTTCCGCCCGTATGTGTAATCGATGATCTGGTCCGGCACGGCGAGCGCACCCGGGCCAAGGTCGGCACGGATGCCCCCCACCGAGGCAACCGACACGAGATCGGTTGCGCCCGCCTCGCGCAACGCCCAGAGGTTGGCGCAGTAATTCACCTCGTGCGGCGGGATGGTATTGCCGTAACCATGCCGCGCCAGGAAAACGACCTCACGTGTCTCGATGCGCCCGAAAGTCAGCGCGCCCGACGGCTCGCCGTGCGGGGTACGGATCACGCGCCGCTCAATGACCTCGAGGTCCGTGAGCTGGGTCAGGCCGCTGCCGCCGATGATCGCTAGCATAGAATTCAGGGGTCAGGGGTCAGGGGTCAGGTTTTGGAGGCGCCTGCGACGGCCTTTCCTCAGTTCTCGTCCTTGAGGGCGTAAATCTCCGGCAGGTTGCGCCAAGCGCCGGAGACATCCATGCCGCAGCCGAAAACATAACGGTTGGGAAGCGTCACGCCGACGAAATCGGCGCTGGCCGGCTTGGCGCGGCCGATGTTCTTGTCGGCAAGCACCGCGGCAAGCACGCGCTGCGCCCCGGCCTTGATCAGCCGCTCCCGTATCGCGGCGAGCGTGCGACCCTCGTCGAGAATGTCGTCGATGACCAGCACCACACGGCCCTCGACCGCCGTGCCGGGCCTGACCCTCCACTTGATCCTGCCACCGCGCGTGGCGCTGCCGTACCGCGTAACCTCGAGATAGTCGAATTCGAGCGGAAATCGCAGCCGGGCCAGGAGGTGGCCGGCGAAGAAAACGCTGCCGCGCATCACCCCCAGCACGACCGGGCGCGTCTCCCGCAGCGCGGCCGTGATTTCCCGGGCAACGCGCTCGATCGCGTCGGACACGACATCGGCGGAGCAGAGCCGCTCCGCCGATTCGAGTATTCGCCAGGCTTTTTCCGCGTCGATGGTCACTCAATATGTGAAGGTAACGACGTTCTCGTCCATTGCCTGCTGGATCACGTAGGCGCCGCCGACGGTCTCCTCGATCTCGGGGATGAGGTCGTTGCCCCACAGTTCCAGTGTCGGCGTGCAAACCTTGAAATGCACCCCCGCTTCGTGCGCGTCCTTCATGAAGTCATACACGCTCTTCGGGGAACCTTCCTTCACGTAGAGCTTCTCGGCCACGCCTTTCTTGGCGAGTTCCCCGGAGCGTGCGGTGAGTATGATCTCGACCTCGTAGTCCATCGCGGCGGCGACCGTCGCCTGGAAAAAAGGCGCGCCAAGCTCTGGACCGTCCCGGGGGTCGGTGTTGACCATCACGATCATCAGCTTGTCCGGCATCACAGGCCTCCTCAGATGCGGGTTATATTAGCACATGGTAATACACCAATGTAGCGCCTTATTTCGCCGTTCTGCGGCTGATCGAGCGTAAATGCCTGCGAAATTCCGCCCCGACCTCCGGGTGCTTCAGTGCAAACGCCAGGTTCGCTTTGAGGTAGCCGATCTTGCTCCCGCAATCGTAACGCACCCCCCGGAACTCGTGGGCAAACACATACTCGTCAATCAGCAAGTCGGCGATGGCGTCGGTCAGCTGGATCTCTCCGCCCGCGCCGCGGCCGATGCGGCGCAGATGATGGAAGATGCGCGGGGTGAGCAGGTAGCGGCCGACGACGCCCAGCGTTGACGGCGCCCTGGACGGCGCGGGTTTCTCGACCAGGCCCTTGATGCGGTGCGGCGGCTGCGACTCGGAATGCAGCTTGACGATGCCGTACTGCCGCGTCTCGCGGCGCGCGACGTTCTGCACCGCGATCACCGAGCACAGGTGGCGCTCGAACACCTCCGCCATCTGCTTCAGCACCGGCGGATCGCCGTCGATCAGATCGTCGGCCAGCACTACGGCGAACGGCTCGTTGCGCACCACCGGCGCTGCGCACAGGATCGCGTGGCCGAGGCCGAGCGCTTCCGGCTGCCGCAGGTAGACGCAGGATACGCGCCGCGGCACGATGCGCCGCACCGTCTGCAGCAGTTCGCGCTTGCCGCCCGCCTCGAGCTCGGCCTCGAGCTCGTAGGCCTTGTCGAAATGATCCTCGATCGCCCGCTTCTGCCGCCCGGTGACGAAAATCATCTCGGTCATGCCCGCGGCCACCGCCTCCTCCACGGCATACTGGATCAGCGGCTTGTCCACGATCGGCATCATCTCCTTCGGGCTCGCCTTGGTGGCCGGCAGGAAGCGCGTGCCGAGACCGGCGACGGGAAATACGGCTTTCGTGATTCTCATGTCCTAGCCCTTCAGTAATTTCAGCAGTCCCGCCTCGTCGAGCACCGTGATGCCGAGGCTTTGCGCCTTGTCATACTTGCTTCCCGGGTCCGCGCCGGCCACCACATAATCGGTCTTCTTGGATACGCTGCCGGCGACACGCCCCCCTTGCGCCTCGATGCGGGCCTTCGCCTCCTCGCGCGTCATGTTCGGGAGCGTCCCCGTCAGCACGAAGGCCTTCCCCGCCAGCCCCGCCCCGGCGCGCGCCGGCGGCGCCTCCGCTTTTGCCTTGATGCCAGCCTCGAGCAGCGCGTCGATCACCGCGCGGTTGTGGCGCTCGGCGAAGAACTGCACGATGCTCTGCGCCACCACCGGGCCGACGTCCGGCACCCGCTCCAGCGCTTCGGCACCGGCGCTCGCAATCGCCCCAATATCGCCGAAGTGGCGCGCGAGATCGCGCGCCGTGCTCTCGCCGACGTTGCGAATCCCGAGTGCATAGGTGAAACGCGCCAGCGTGGTCTCCTTGCTCTTATCGATGGCTGCCATCAGGTTTGACGCCGATTTCTCCGCCATGCGCTCGAGACTGCCCACCTTTTCCGCGTCGAGACGATAGAGGTCAGCGGGCGTCTCGACCATGCCGGCGTCGACCAGCTGGTCAACCAGTTTTTCGCCCAGGCCCGCGATGTCCATCGCGCGGCGCGAGGCGAAGTGCAGCAGCGCCTGCTTGCGCTGCGCCGGGCAGTAGAGCCCCGCCGTGCAGCGCGCGATCGCCTCGTCTTCCAGCCGCTTCACCGCGGAATGGCAGACGGGGCACCGCTTCGGCATCTCGAACCGGCGCACCTGCGCCGTGCGCTTCTCGATCACGACGCGCACGACTTCCGGGATCACGTCACCGGCGCGCCGCACCACCACCGTGTCGCCGATACGGATGTCCTTGCGCTCGATCTCGTCTTCGTTGTGCAACGTCGCGTTGGTGACGGTGACGCCACCCACGGTCACCGGCTTGAGACGCGCCACCGGCGTCAGCGCGCCGGTGCGGCCGACCTGCACTTCGATAGCGACGATCTCGCTCGTCGCCTCCTCCGCCGGAAACTTGTGCGCGACCGCGAATCGCGGCGCCCGAGCAACGTAGCCAAGCCGCTCCTGCGCGAGAAGATCGTTCACCTTGTATACCACACCGTCGATGTCGTATGCCAGGCGCGCGCGCTTGTCGGCGAGTGCGCGGTAATATTTGAAGAGTCCGTCGATCCCGCGCACCACGCTGCGCTCGCGCGCCACCGGAAACCGCTGGTCGGCAAGATAATCCAGAATCTCGCTGTGCCTGCGGAAGCGCGGCGTGCCTTCAGCCGCGCCCAGCCCGTAGGCAAAGAACGTGAGCTGACGGGATGCAGTGATCCGCGGATCGAGCTGGCGCAACGAGCCGGCCGCCGCATTGCGCGGATTGGCGAAGGTCTTTTCTCCCCGCTCCTGCTGCGACCGGTTCAGCCGCTCGAAATCCCGCCGCAGCATAAGCACCTCGCCGCGCACTTCGATGCGGGGCGGTACCCGCGCGCCGCGCAGCCCGAGCGGCACCGCGCGGATGGTACGCAGATTGACGGTCACGTCCTCGCCGGTGTAGCCGTCGCCGCGCGTCGCGCCGGTCACGAGACGGCCTTTTTCGTAGGTGAGGCTCACCGCGAGCCCGTCGAACTTGGGCTCCGCCGCGTACTCGACCTCGTCCGTGCCGAGCCCCTCCTGCACCCTGCGGTCGAACGCGCCGACTTCCTCCTCGTCAAACGCATTATTGAGCGACAGCATGGGAACGCGGTGCTTCACTTCGGCGAACTGCGCGAGCGGGGCGGCCCCGACGCGCTGCGTCGGCGAGTCCGGGTCCGCCAGGTCGGGGTGGCGCGCCTCGAGATCCTGCAGCTCGCGCATGAGGGCGTCGTACTCGGCGTCCGGGACGAGCGGCTCGTCGAGCGCGTAGTACTGGTAGTTGTGCAGCTCGATTTCCTCGCGCAGCTGGCGCGCGCGCGCAGCGGCCTTGCGAGGGGCCACCGTCATGAGAACAGGCGCAGGGCCCGCCCGCTGCCGACGCTTATGCCGCGGGACTGCATGG